>CALFQW010000100.1 GCA_937919305.1 uncultured Candidatus Saccharibacteria bacterium | reverse complement strand
AGAAGAAGATACAGGCCATCGGACAAGAGAAGAAAGACAAAGATCGCCTCGAGAAAGCTCGTAAACTTACCGCCGATTTTTATACTGCTAAAGAAAAAGAGCTTACGCCAGAAATAATGCGCGGTGTTGAACGCGAGATCTACCTACAAATACTTGATTTACTCTGGATGCAGCATCTCGAAAACATGCAACATCTTCGCGAAGGTATACACTGGCGAAGCGTAGGGCAGCGCGACCCGTTGGTCGAGTACCGTCAAGAGTCACAAAAGCTTTTCGAGAGCCTACAAGCAACACTGCGCGATGAAGTCATCCGAGCAATATTCCACGTACGCAAACAGGAGGTCGACGCTCAAAAAGTGAGTGATGATCATTATGAATCCGAGCTTACACAAGCTGCAAAGAGCTCAGTTGAGCGAGGCGTCAACGAGGCCGGTATGCCAGTAGTGCGATCAGAAGATGATTTCAAGGTAAAGCGTGCGCCAACTAAGACCGCAAAAAAGAAAACGCAGGCTAAGAAAAAACGTAAGAGTGCTAAGGCCGCACGTAAGCGTCGATAGATCATGAAGCACACAGTACACGAAGTCGTTCTCAAAAACGGCGCTCGCGGCTTGTTGATAGATGTGCCAGGTGCGACGGTAATGAGTACACAGTTTCATTTCCGTGCAGGAAATAGGTACGTTAGAAAGCCAGATATAGATCAGACTGCTCACATCATGGAGCACATGGCGTTTGGCGCAAACGCTGAGTTTGCTGACTCGCATGCTTACGAAGCTGAATTCACGAAAAATGGTGCGTACCATAACGCCTATACATCAGATAATAGTATGGTTTATATCAGTAATTGTGCGGATTTTGAGTGGGAGCGCATACTACAGCTCAAACAAGTTGCCATTACGAAACCTCGATTCAACGAAGAAGAGCTCAAGTCGGAGGCTAGCAATGTTCGCAACGAGCTGAACGGCTACCTCAATTCGCATACGAGACTTTTGTGGCCAAAAATGCAGCAAGCACTGGGGGAAAAGACGCTGACGTACCCTGAAGCATTTAAAACTATAGGAAATGTCACACTCAAGGATATTAAGGAGCATTACCGCCGTACTCATACTGCCGATAACATGCGGTTTGTTGTAGTGGGCAAGATGTATAGGCGTCGACGCAAGATCATCGAGATGCTGGAGAGTTGGCAGCTGCCGCGCGGCGAACGGCTGTCGCTACCCGTTGATGATCTCCATAGCTCTGAGCCATTCCTAATACGTCGCAAAGAAGCCAGCAACATCACATTTGGATGGTCTATGGTTGTGCCTCGTCGACTCAGTGACAGCGAGCTCGATGCCATGGGTGCCGTAAATCACATCCTCACTGGTACGATGCATTCGAGAATATTTGGCGCCGCCAGAAAGGCCGGACTTGCGTATGACTTATTCTCTGACACTGGCTATAGCGAGTTTTCGAGTAGTTGGGATTTTGGGGCACAGGTCAACATCGATACTGTGGAGCAGCTTTTTGACATCATAGTTCGAGAGATCGGTGCTATCTTGCGGGGTGAGATAACCGAAGAAGAGATAGAGCTAGCAAAACAATATGGTCTCGGTAGACATCAGATGGGTGCGCAGACAGTGGGGCAGATTAACAGCTGGTATACGGGACGGTACTTTTTTGACGGGCAAGTTGATAACTACGATGCACGGCCGTTGGCTATTGGCGCCGTTACTAAGCGACGTATCGTGGACACGATGCGGGAGTTCATCGAGACCAACTGCTGGTTGCTGGGTGGTGTAGGGAGTGGAGATAAGGCGCTCATGGATCGTCTGCAAGAAAAGCTGGCAACACTTTTCGAGCAGCCATCAAATACGTAAGCCCGCTTATCTAACAGTGCTACAATATGCTGTAATGCAACCTCTCGATAAAAAGATACAAGAACTAATGTCTGGCGTAGAGTCTTCTATGGACCAGCTAGATATCAGCGCAAAAACTATACAGCTTGATGAGATCGAGAATCAACTGGCCAAACCTGAAGTCTGGAATGACGCACAACACGCGCAAGATATCAGTAAGAAGGCCGCAGCCTTACGCGACATCACTGACCCCTGGCAGCAACTTGCGCAGAAAACTAAGGAAATCGATGAGCTATCGAAAATGGGTGATGAGAGCTTGGTCGGCGAACTTGAAGCGTTAGTCGCTGATGCTAGTAGCGAGTTTGCCAGGCTTAAGAAGCAGCTATTATTTAGTGACCCATACGACACGTATAATGCGATCGTTCGCATCTCGGCAGGGGTCGGTGGGACTGACGCGCAGGATTGGGCTGAAATGTGCGAGCGCATGTACCTCAGATGGGCTGAAAAGTCTAACATCAACACTCAGATCATAGATAGGAGTACGGGCGAAGAGGCAGGTATAAAGACGAGTGTTATTGAGATGGAAGGCCCTTATGCATACGGTAAGCTCAGAAGTGAAAACGGGGTGCATCGTCTCGTTAGACTCAGCCCGTTTAACAGTGATAATCTTCGTCAAACAAGTTTCGCGCTCGTTGAAGTGTTGCCTGCTATCGACACCCCCGATGATGTAGTCCTAGAGGAAAAAGATCTCAAGATAGACGTCTATCGTGCCGGAGGTCATGGCGGTCAGTCAGTCAACACAACCGATAGTGCAGTGAGGATAACGCATATCCCGACCGGAACAGTTGTTGCTATCCAAAACGAGCGATCTCAACTACAGAATAAAGAGACGGCCTTGAAAGTGCTTCGTTCTAGATTGGCTCAAATGCAACTTGAGCAGCACGCTGAGACATTGGCTGATTTGCAAGCAGGAGAATCAGCTAGTTGGGGTAATCAAATACGAAACTACGTTTTGCATCCGTATCAGCTCGTTAAAGACACTCGTACGAAACACGAAAGCAAGGACACGCAAGGCGTGCTTGATGGTAAGATCGACGAGTTCATGACGAGCTACCTAGAGTCTCTAGCCAAATAGTGATTCTACGACGAATCATCTTTAGAAGTGACACTACTTATGCTAAAATATACTAGTTTATGATACTACTAGACAGAGTAACGAAGACATATGGCAAAGAGGGTGCACCGGCTATGAACCGTGTCAGTTTGCATATCGAGCCAAAAGAATTCGTTATCATCGTCGGTACTTCCGGGGCTGGTAAATCAACACTCTTGAAGCTTCTTACCAGAGAGGAGAAGCCTACTAGCGGCAAGATCGTCGTTGGTGGAATCGACTACGATACCCTGAAAAGCAAACACGTACCACTGCTCAGGCGAAAAATCGGGGTAGTGTTTCAGGACTTCAAATTACTGCCGCAACGAACTGTTTTTGAAAACATTGCGTTTGCACTAGAGATTGCAGGCATGACAAATCGAGAGATCAAAGCAACTGTCCCCAAAGTTATCGAGCTTGTTGGTCTGACGGGCAAAGAAAAGAAATTCCCTCATCAATTGTCGGGCGGTGAGCGTCAGCGGGTCGCAATCGCAAGAGCGGTCGTACGACAGCCAAAGATATTGATAGCGGATGAGCCAACCGGTAATCTTGATCCGAAACATAGCTGGGATATCGTGAGGTTACTCGAAAAGATCAATCGTTATGGAACGACTGTTTTGCTAACCACGCATAATGTAGAAATTGTGAATAGATTGAAGCGTCGAGTGATCACTATCGATCATGGCAAGATCGTTTCAGATCAGGCACAAGGAAAGTATCAGCAGTCATGAGTAAGAAAAACGCAAAAGACGCCCGAACCAAGCTCGGTGGTAAGCAGCGAGTGAGACGCAAAGTACTCACCTCATGGCGTATGGTCCGATACGGCGCAAATAACTTTACTCGAAACGCTTGGCTTACGACAGCAGCGACCGCGGTGATGACTATAACGCTGCTCATCATCTTTATGACTTTCATAGCAAGACAAGCACTTGTGAGTACTGTCGATGAGTTGCGACAAAAAGTTGACTATTCTATCTTCATGAAGCCTGACGTCTCAGAAGATCAAGCAAGGGAAGCCTTAGGGGCGTTGCGACAGCTAGATAGCGTACGGAGCGTGAGCTATATCACTACCGAAGAGGCGAAGCAGACATATATCAGGGATAAAAAACCGTCAGTCGAAGAGTTACAGCTCATATCTGAGCTAGGAGAAAACCCATTTCTACCCAGCCTGACTGTTGTTGTAACCGACCCGAGTGAGACCGAAAATCTTGCGAGTGCCGTCGAAAACAATCCTGAGATTCGTGAGGTAGTCAACACTGATCCGAAATGGCGACCAACATTCAGCGGAGAGCGCCGTCAAGTGATCGATACGATCAACGAGTGGGCGACCATCGCAGAGCGTGGCGGTGTCATAGCGGGCTCCGTGTTTGTGGCAATCTCGATGTTGATAATATTCAACAC
>CALFQW010000099.1 GCA_937919305.1 uncultured Candidatus Saccharibacteria bacterium | reverse complement strand
GAGCCGTAATCCTCGTTCGACAGTAGCTACCGTGACAGAGATATACGATTATTTGAGGTTGTTTTATGCTCGGATAGGTGTCCCCCACTGTCCGATAGATGGCAACGAAGTCTCGAGACGCACATCCCAGAATATAGTCGATGAGATCATGAAGCTCGGGCATGGCAAGAGGCTGATATTGCTTGCTCCGATCGTTATCGGTAAAAAGGGGGAGTTCGCACATGTGCCTGAGCAATACCAGCGACTTGGCTTTGCACGAGTGAGAGTAGATGGAGTTGTCTACGCACTGGACGAGTTCCCTGAGTTAGATAAAAAGTACAAACACAGCATAGAAGTTGTTGTCGATCGAGTTGTTCTTGATGAAGAGAGCAGGGGCCGCGTCGCACAGTCAGTTGAGCAGGCACTCGAGATAGCAGGCGGGACTGTGATTGCACATGATGCTGATAGCGATGATGATCACATGTACTCTCAGCGCTACGCATGCCTTGATCATCCAGATATTGTCATACCCGAGCTTGAGCCAAGACTATTTAGTTTCAACTCACCGTTCGGTGCATGTCCAACTTGTACAGGTCTCGGTAGTCGGCTCGAAGTTGACCCGGAGCTCGTTTTTAATCCGAACTTAACGATAGCAGAAGGGGCGATACGTCCATATAATCGAGTGAACTCTGATGCTTGGTATATGAAAAAGCTCGCCTCTGTCGGTGAAGCACATGGTTTTTCTGTGCATGTCAAAGTTAAGGAATTGAGCGAAGAAGACCTCGAAAAAGTGCTGTATGGTACTGGCAGCCAAAAATACTCCGTACAACTCGGAACCGGCCGCCACTATGAATCAACGTATGAAGGCGTTATCCCTAATCTGGAACGTAGGCACAAAGAAACGGATAGTGAGTTT
The DNA here is from genome assembly GCA_937919305.1 of uncultured Candidatus Saccharibacteria bacterium. Classification (GTDB taxonomy): domain Bacteria; phylum Patescibacteriota; class Saccharimonadia; order Saccharimonadales; family Saccharimonadaceae; genus CALFQW01. Next base: position 793 of record CALFQW010000099.1, on the reverse strand, counting down.
ATGCGTCGTGACATCGAGCGATTTATGCGTGAGCGTAGCTGCCATATCTGCAAAGGAAAGCGTCTAAAACCTGAAGTGCTGGCGGTGACGGTGCATGGCTACAACATTATGGACATCTGCGACATGAGTGTGGTTGATTCGTTAGAGTTGTTCCGCAGTCAACTCAAGCTCGATGAGCGCGAAGCGAAGATATCACAGCAGATATTCAAAGAGATTACAGCCCGTCTCGGTTTCATGGCAGACGTGGGTCTAACGTATCTCGAGCTCGGCCGAGCTGCAAACACACTCTCGGGCGGTGAAGCACAGCGTATCCGGCTGGCAACACAGATCGGTTCGGGTCTACAGGGCGTCCTCTATGTGTTAGATGAGCCTTCGATAGGCCTTCATCAGCGTGATAATGATCGTCTTATTGCTACGCTTAAGCATCTTCGTGATCTGGGTAACACCGTGTTGGTTGTGGAGCATGACGAAGATACTATACGAGCAGCAGACTACCTGCTCGATATTGGTCCGGGTGCAGGTGTGCACGGCGGTAATATTTGCGCAGCCGGCACTCCTGACGAAGTAGCCAAGAATACTGACAGCATCACAGGTAATTATCTGAGTGGGAAAGAATCGATAGCTGTACCTAAAAAACGTCGTCAAAAAACTGAGAAAGTTTTAACGATCAAGAATGCACGCGAACATAATCTGAAAAAAATAGACGTCGACATACCGCTCGGGCTGATGACAGTCGTTAGCGGTGTGAGCGGCTCAGGTAAGTCGACGCTTATCAACGACATACTCGCAAAAG
>CALFQW010000098.1 GCA_937919305.1 uncultured Candidatus Saccharibacteria bacterium | reverse complement strand
GGCATTAACGACCCCCTCTATTTCTGAAGAATCTATCCAATGCAAGCGCTATACTTACACCAGCCGATATCTTTAATACGTCTCGCAAATCTTTACGTAACCCTTCAACACCTCGTGATGTTTCCACTTCTACACTGTCGTCATCCAGATATTTTTCGTAATCAAACACTTCACTATCGTACTCATCATCCTCACCCTCGCCCTCACACACATTGTTTACCAACAATAACTGCGCATATGTATTTAGCACTTGCCTAAGATCATCAGTGTATACGCACACAACCCGATCAATAAAATCATCGAGTGTTTCGGATTTATCGTGATCAGCCTCAAGTATCAGTCTCAGGTCATCTCTGTCATATACTGCAATATCATCACCTTCCTCAAGGTGATCCATCATCGCCGCCTGTCTTATGCTAGCGTCAGATAGAAAGAAATCAGTCGCTACCTCTAGGCGCTCGTCCTCCCTGGCAGCACCAACCAAATCAACCAGTAGTTCCCTGAAAGATGCTATGTGATCTTCGATGTTAAGCTCAGGCCTTTCATCGGAAGCATCTTGACTAGCAGCATACTCAGCCATCAGACCCGTTGCAGATATGAATATTTGCTGCATCTTTGAGTGCCGGTCGATTAGCTGTAGGCTGATATTATCTGGATCGAAAAGTTCAGGGTGTTCTATGATGAATTGCTGAAAGTTATCGGGTTCTTGAGACTCTGCCATATGTATCCTGTCGCTTTTGGATAGCATACACTAACTTTCGACCGACAAACAAGTTAACAGTTATACTAAAGTGACATGAGTGCAAACGTCGAATTACTATTAAACACCAGCTCGAATAGTGGCGATGCTGTCAGAAAAGATATCGAGGAGAAACTCAGCGCATCGATTAAACTCACGAAGATCAGTAGAGTAGAGAACGGTGAGCAGCTGATGAATTCGATTGCCGGGATCAAAAAACGAAAACCAAAGACTCTCGTCATAGCTGGTGGCGACGGTACCATCAGTAGCACAATAAGCGCATTACACGAAACGGACATCCAATACGGATGCATCCCGACAGGCACAACAAACAACTTTGCGCGAAGCACCAACATTCCTCAAGATACTGATTCCGCTATAGAAACCATACTAAATGGTCGGCTGAAGCACGTTGATGTAGGGTCTGTGAACGGAGATGCGTTCGTCAACGTGATAGGTGTTGGGGTGTCAGCGCTTATAGCGCAAAATATCAGCGACAAACTAAAAAAACGATTTGGACGTTTTGCATATGCGCTAGTTGGTATCAGAGAAACGCTCGCTTTCAAGCCATTTACCGTAACGATACATGATGACGATAGTGACCTAGAGATTAGCTATCAAACCCGACAGCTTATCATCGCAAATGGCAGATATCACGCAGGCACTGTTATAACAGAGGATAGTGACATCGACACCGGACAGCTCATAGTGTTTCCTCTTGGTGGCAAAAACATCTTAGGATTTGCTTGGGCGATGCTATCGTTCTATTTCTTCAAACGTGAAAGCGCCAAACATTCCTCGTTCATACATGCGAAAAATATACAGCTGACCTATTCACGTAGAGTCCCATATGAACTGGATGGTGAACCAAAAATCGCTGATAAGATGTCTGCGACAGCGATCAAAAAGCAAATTGAGGTATTGTGCTAAAGGACGCGAAACAACGACTGAAGAGATTCGATACTCGTCTCGCGATGTGGATCGAGAGAGTCCCAGGATCTTGGCTGCCGTTCTTTCGGTTCCTAGCGATAATAGCGCACCCAGTCTCAATCGGGGTGCTGCTTGCTACTACTGTAGCTACGCTGTATGTATATGGTTTGAATATCATGTACCTTGCTACTATCCTCTTCGTACTACCGCTTGCAACTCTCATTAAGCTTGCGTTTCGCCGTAAACGTCCAGAAACCATATACGCCAGTACTATGCGCATCAAATCATATAGCTTCCCAAGTAGTCATGCCTACACCAGTATGCTCTTCGCATTAGCGATCATAACTTCTGTATGGACATTGTTCGCAGACGCTGTAGGGGTGCTAGTTGGCATAGTGTTAATAATATTTGCAATCGCTGTGGCAGTGTCGAGAGTAAGGCTTGGTGCTCATCACCCAAGTGATGTACTAGGTGGTGCGCTGCTCGCTGCTGTGATATGGCTAGCGCTAACAGGTCCACGATGAAACAAAGGGCGCGATCACTACTTGCCTACATAAACACGAGACGCAGAGAGCTGCTACCAATATGTGCGGCATTGAGCTTAATAATGATCAGCTTAGTATTATTTGTGAATTTGGCCGACGAGATCATCGGTGGCGACACGATCAACTTTGACCGGGCAGCACTTAACTACATTTACGATTATCAATCCGCTTTTCTTGATAATCTTTTCCGTTACGGCACAGCTCTTGCCGGTGCAGAAATCGCTATCATACTCACTGTTACATTGCTGATTTACCTAGCTTACAGAAAACGATTTCGGCAGTTTTTTCTATCGATATCTATAATCGCAGGCGCGCAGATATTGAACCTCATGCTCAAAGCTTCTTTCGCTCGAGATCGGCCGGACCCATGGGAACAAATAGTAACTGAAGCTAGCTACTCGTTCCCGAGCGGCCATGCGATGATGAGTAATGCTATTGCAGTTACGGTCGTACTCCTAGCGTGGCGAACACGATATAGGTATGTCGTCCTTGTAGGTGCGTTGATATACGTCATGTTCATTGGTTTATCGCGCTTGTACCTCGGGGTACATTACCCCACCGACATCATAGGAGGGTGGCTTATGAGTATAGCCTGGGCGACACTATGCTGGGCTACAATTCATATCATTGCGAATAAACGTACAATCAGAATTGATAAGGGCGCCTAAAGCATGTCCCGTAAATATTTGCCTGTGAAAGATTCTTTCGACTTTGCGATCTGCTCCGGGGTGCCAGTTGCAACTACTTGTCCGCCAGCACTACCGCCCTCGGGTCCCATGTCGATAATATGATCGGCAGACTTGATAACGTCGAGGTTGTGCTCGATGATAACCATACTGTTGCCAGTATTTACCAGCGCCTGTAGAACGTGTAATAGTTTCTTGACGTCTGCACTATGAAGCCCAGTTGTTGGCTCGTCGAGGATGTAGAGTGTTTTGCCCGTAGCGCGACGAGATAGTTCAGTCGCGAGCTTGATACGCTGCGCTTCGCCTCCAGAAAAAGTTGTAGCAGGTTGTCCAAGCTTGATATAGCCGAGGCCAACTTCGACGAGCGTCTCCATCTTGCGCGCTATCGAGGGAAGGTTAGTGAAGAATTCAGCTGCTTGCTCAACTGTCATCTCCAGAACATCCGATATGGTTTTTCCTTTGTATGTAATCTCGAGCGCTTCTCGGTTGTAACGCCTTCCCTTACAAACCTCACACTCGACGTATACATCAGGCAAGAAATGCATTTCAATTTTTATGACGCCATCGCCTTGACAGTTCTCACATCGACCACCTTTTACGTTGAAGCTAAATCGGCCTGCTTTGTAACCACGCACCTCAGCTTCTGGGGTACTAGCAAATAGTTCGCGAATCGGAGTAAATACGCCCGTGTATGTCGCTGGATTTGAGCGCGGCGTACGACCTATAGGCGACTGATCTATGACGATAACTTTGTCTAGCTGATCAATACCGACGATGTCATCATGAGAACCCGCTACTTCATGGGCGCGGTGCAGCCTCGCGGCAAGCTCTTTTGCGAGTATGTCGTTGATAAGCGTCGACTTACC
>CALFQW010000097.1 GCA_937919305.1 uncultured Candidatus Saccharibacteria bacterium | reverse complement strand
CGAGCTTCGTCGGTAGACTTCCCTCTTGCTTGTGAGTCTATGTCTGCTAATGTTGGGCCACTCGTAGCATCGAGGGGAGTTTGTTCGAAGTTGAGAGCAGAATCTGAAGTACTCGTAATATTTTGCTGAGGCGCTGGTGAGGTGTCATTTTGAGGTGCGTCAAACACGCCATTAACATCAGTGGTGTCCTGCGGTGAGCCAGGCGTATCATCGACAGTCGAACTAAACGCACTGCCATAACGGGGCGGCTGGGTTGCAGTTGTCGGCACTTTTTCTCTCCAATTAGGACGTGGCTGGTCGTCATCGACCGGTGGGCTAACGACTGCCTCAGGGCTGTCATCCGTCACTGGTGCTGGAGGAAGCGCTGCATCAGATGCGCTCTCGTCTGACTGTTCGACAGGTGGCGTTTCAGGCTCAGCAGGCTTGCTACTTCCTTCATCAACGACACTCGAAAGCTTTGGAGTAGTGACTGTAGCCCCCTCCGTAGGCGGCGCCGGCTGTTCGATGCTTTCCTCAACCCCATCATCAGTTGGCTCTTTGAGAGATTCGGTTTCTTTTTCGAGCTCAGCTTGGATGTCGGTTGCAGTGTCTGCCGGTGAACCTTTGAGACTATCTTCTAGCTCTTTCTCCGCTGCAGCAAGTGCTGAGTCGCTCGCCTTATCTTTCACTGGCTTTGGTTTTTCGGTCTGCTTTGCCTTCTGTTTCTTAGGCTTCTGGCTATGTCTGATCTGGAGTGAACCATCGTTGTTGGGCTTTGTAGTCTTCTCGGCTTCTTCCGCCTGTTCTTCGGGCTTCTCATCCTCATTAACTGCTTCAGGCTTCTTGAGGTGTATGGTCTCACTCTCTTCGAGTTTGGCAGCGATGAGCTGCTGGTTTGCGCCGGCTGCCATTAGCTGAGCCGCCATCGTCATAACTCGAGGTGATGTCTTGTCGTTTCGGAATCGATCAGTAGAAGCAACAATACCAGTCAACAGAGCTGTGGAAGTTTGCTTATCAAGCATTCCCGGCTCAAGAGCTTCACTGAGTCCAACGAGCATCTCACACAAGCTACTGGCGCTTGCGTCGCTCCAGTCGGCAGTACCGATATCAGACGTACCCTTATCGGCATTAATCGTCATGACGGTTGCATCGTGAAGTATGCGACCGTGCGCAGTGATTGCAGCGTCCAGATCATCTCGGCGCTCGACACCGAGCGCTATCACTAATTCGACGTTGAAATCACCTTGTGAAAAAACGAGATCTTTTTGGCTCAAAACAGATTTGTACGGCGTGATAAAAATCCGAACAACCTCGTCCTCGACTTTATAACGCAGCCGATCGGCTTTTTCCTTATCGAGAGCAATGATGAAGTCGCGTAAGCTGTCGACGGAGTGCTCTAGTAGGGCCTCGGGTTCAAGAAAGTTAATTGCGGGTGGTGTTTCGCCACTGAAAACAGCTGTTGCGTGCTTATCGAGCTTGTTCAGCATCAACGTCAAACTCAAGACAGCACTCAACTCGTCGACTGATGGATTGCTATTTACTGTTACCAAGATGTTGGTTGCTGTTTTTATGCGTTCTACGATCTGTTGTTTCGCTGAAGAATCGTCCTGCATGTGATTTTTTTCTCGAGTTATTTTGTTTTTATTGGCCTTTACGCTGGATCATAGCATGAGCGTAATGATTTTGTCAACTACTGACCCCATATGCCAGCCTTTACAGAAATGCCCGTTTTCGTTATAATCATCACCTGATTGTTTTAACAGCTCTAAACAGAAGGAATACTAGTAACGTGCCAATCATTAAGTCAGCTATCAAACGAATGCGCCAAACGTCGAAACGACGTGATCGTAACGTGTCACAAAAACGTGATCTGAAAACTGCCTTGAAAGCTTTTACAGCAAAACCAAGCGCAGCTTCTCTATCGAAAGTCCAGAGTGAGATCGATACAATGGTAAAGAAGAATCTACTACCGAAAAATACTGCTGCACGTCGTAAGGCGACGCTAGCACGCACCGCGAAGGAAGCTGGCGTTAAACTCGGCTCAGCAAAAAAGGCTACGACAAAAACTACAGCAAGCAAGGCTGCTCCTGCCAAGAAACCGACTGCAGCGAAAAAAACAGCCCCTAAGAAACCAACTGCCAAGAAAACGACCACAAAAAAATAAAGGTCTCGTAGTTAAATCTCACCTACTGCAGTAAGTAGGTGAGATTTTTTATTGCGGTACTGAGTTCAAACCAAGGATCCGATGTGCGCTTCATTCGTGCGTCAGTCTCGGCCAGTACATCTACAATACGCTCGACTCGGTGAAGGCCTAGTCTGCTTGAGAGCGGAGTGAGTTTTTTGACGACAAAGGGATGCGCACCCATGTCCTTAGCGATATTCGCCCCTGATGGGGCATATATGATAGCGAGCAAAACCTGTGCCTGTGAGCTCAGTAGACCAAAGAACTGGTATGGATCTTCTGTTAACTGGAGTGTGCCTAGCAGTCGATCAACTGAAGCAATATCACGATCCAGGAATGCATCGATCAGCGCAAATGCACTCGCCTCTGGATATGGCTCACAGATATCTTTGATCAACGCTTCCGTGACCTTGCTGTCACTGAGCTGTAGCTTGTCTAGCTCATTGCGAAGTCGCCACTGATTTTTACCGACGTATTGTATGAAAAATTTGATCTCGCCCCTCCCCATATCAATGTTTTGATCTTTAACGAGGGCTTCAAGCCAGCTAATGAGTGCAACCTCATCATGTTCGGGGTGATCGACTATGGTGGCTTGTTTCTGGAGTGCCTTGTACGTTCTCGTGCGTTTGTCGGGGCTTGTCTCGAGCAAGACAACGTGTAGCGCCTCATTATCCTTGTCTATCCACTTCTCTAGCTCAAGCCATCCGTTTTTCTCATCAGAAAGATGGTCTATTATCACGAGGCGATTATCGGCAAATAAGCTAACACCTGAGAAAACGTCTGCAAACGTAGCGCTAGTCATATCCTCAGGGTTTAGCCGCTCCGCATGGCCATCGAAGCCACTCACTATCTTGTCGATGGACTGACGAATACCGTATTTATTGCTTCCTGATAGAACCGTTATCATCGCTCTATTATTGTACCTGACACACTGGGCATGTATGCGTCCCACGACCAGCGACACGGGTTTTGGTAATTACTGTTACGCAGCGTGGACACGGAAGCTTCTCGCGTCGAAACACCCTCGCAAAATCCATATAGCTCCCTCGTTTACCCTCGGCATTGACGTAATTCTTGTCCGTACTTCCGCCTTTATCGATAGCCAGATTCATAACATACCGTATCTCATCTAGGAGATTGTGAAGTTGAGTGTCACTTACGTCGCGGACATGCGAAGCAGGATGGATCTTCGCACCCCATAAGCTCTCATCTGCATAGATATTGCCGACACCCGCTATGACAGTTTGATCCAATATCGCCGCCTTGATAGTAGTTCCATTTCGTTTTCTAACGCGTTCAACGAACTCTTGGTGTGTAAAATTCTCTTCCAGCGGCTCAGGGCCAACTCGTTGCATAAAATCAATATTCGAGACCTCTATAGTCGGGTATGCTTTTACCCATCCGAACTTTCTCTGGTCGTTAAAGTACAGATGCGATCCGTCATAGAATGTCACGATCACGCGAGTACTCTTGTCGGGTAGCTTGCCGACGAGAGACTCGTTTGGGTGGCCCGCGCCAAATCGCTCATCGCCCCTGAAAACTAGCTGACCAGTCATTTTGAGATGAATCACTAGGGTATAATCTGTCGATAGATCGATGAGTAATACTTTTGCGCGACGACGGATGGACGTAATCTTCGCGCCTATGACGAAGGCATCGATGTCATTTTTTGCGTTTGGAAAACTCTTCGGCCAATCATGCTTGACTGCTTTTATTCGTTTGCCAATTATCAGTCCCGATAGACCTCTCCTAACTGTTTCAACCTCTGGTAGCTCTGGCATGTCTATAGTATAGCGCTATATAAGCTTCTGAATATCTGCCATACACTGCTGAGTTGTTCGAAAATGCACACTCTTCATGCCGATAGCTTCTGCGCCTCTACAGTTGTCCTCGATGTCATCGATATGCACACACGACTCTGGTGGCAAGCATAGTTCAGCACAAATCAACTCGTACACTTCGGGAAATGGCTTTACTGCACGAACTTCTCCACTGATTACTTGAGCATCGAACAGATCATGCAGATCATGTCGCGAAAAGAACGAATCTATCCATCCTCGCCCCATGTTCGTGAGGAGTCCCACTCGCGTCGTTGGCCTCAGTTCGTTTCGTATGTAGTCGATCAGCTTTGTATTTAGCTGATGCTCATGTAGCATATAGTCCTCAACCTGCTCGGCAGTCATAGAGGTCAGATCAGCGACTCTATCGATGTAATCTGCATGAGTAAAATATCCGTAATTGTTCGCTCGAAATATATCTGAAAGCTCAGCATGCTTGTCAATTGTCACTGCATCAAGCAGTGATCGATGCGTATCGAGATATAGCACTCCAAAACAATCAAATACTATGCCGCGTTCCTTGTCTCCAGAAAGATCAGTCATCGTTTGCCGCTTCCATATACTGCATCACACTCAACAGTCTACGCCCGAGAAGCTTTTCGTTTTTGAACCGAAAATCAACGATCTCCCCTAGTTCGTTTGCATCAACGCGAATGACTGCAACAGGAAACGATACGCCTTTGTGCTCAATGATCTCCCTGACATAACCTATCTCCTCTGCAATGTTTGCATTCGTTGCAGTGATACGACCTTCACGCAGCAACTCCTGAACCCGGTATCTGTATGCAGAGGGTGACTTAACATCAACGTTGATATGCCGACCACCATGCAACTCGCTGATCACCATATCAACACCGAGGGCATCCTCTGCCCTAGAGGTCATCTGAACATCAAATCCGAGCTCACGTGCCCCGAGATACACCGCAATCTCCCTAGAAAGACCACGGACAATCGCCTCAAACTGCTCGTCACTGAACATACTGCTTCGAGCCTTGCGACATTCGTCGCTCATCATTTTCTTGAGTCGCTCATCAAAGCCTTTTCGCTGGTCACTATCCAAAGATAGTACAGTGTCGACATAAGCATCATTAAAATCTATCAGCTCCATAACACGCTCTTTTTTGTGTCGAAAGCCGTGAGGGTGAGAATCGATCTGTCGCTGTGCCTGCACGGCTCTTGGCGTGCTAGAGAGTAGTTTTCTGAGATTTTCGTTGCTCATATCTTCCTGCTTGGACGAACGCTCATTCACCACTTTTTTTGGTATAAACCGTCGCCACATACCCTATACTACGCCCCAGTTATCGCCAACGCTCACATCAACCTTCAGCTTTATACCGAGCTCCGGATATATACCCTCCATCACGTCTCTTAACAGTTCTGATACCTTATCAGCGTCAGCTTTTTTACACTCAACGAGTATGCTGTCGTGTATCTGAAGTACTTGTTCACCCATGTTACCAAGTTGCTTTTCTACCTCGAGCATTGCCATCTTCATGAGATCCGCTTCTGTTCCTTGTATGGGCATGTTTGCGGCTGCGCGCTCTGCACCAGAGCGAACCATAAAGTTACTCGATGTGATATCGGGCGTTGGTCGTCGACGACCAAAATACGTCTCAACGTGACCCTCGCTTTTAGCGTGCGCTATTGTCGCATCAATATACTTGCGTATAGGAGCTCGCAAGCGGAAATACTCATCGATAAAAGTTTTTGCTTCATGGAAAGTCATGCCGGTATTTTGTGCCAGAGCATGAGGCCCCATGCCATACAGCACTCCAAAGTTAATAACCTTTGCATCGCGCCGCTGGGCTTTCGTCACCTCTTCGAGCGGTATTCCGTGCACGTCACTGGCGGTCTTAATGTGGATATCGATGTCACTGTTAAAATCATCAACCATCTGCGTATCCCCGGCCAAGATAGCCGCGAGACGCAGTTCGAACTGTGAGTAATCAGCGCTAACAAAGACGTTGCCTTTTGCGGGGACGAAAGCTTCTCGTATCGCTCGTCCAGCTTCAGTCCTCACTGGTATGTTCTGCAAATTCGGGTCAGCACTACTCAAGCGACCTGTCGCAGCTACATCCTGGCGAAAGTCCGTATGCAGCATGCTCTTGTCGTCTACAAGCTTCGGAAGTGCATCGACGTAAGTACTGAGTAGTTTTGTCAGCTCTCTATACTGCTCGATCAGCTCAACGATAGGGTGCTGACCGCGTAGCTTATCGAGCTCTTTTTGGCCTGTACTATAGCCTGTCTTCCCCTTCTTGATACCGACGGTGCTCAGTCCCAGCTGACCATACAGCACTTCAGCA
>CALFQW010000096.1 GCA_937919305.1 uncultured Candidatus Saccharibacteria bacterium | reverse complement strand
TTATTTTTATAACTGTTATTGTATCATTTATCTCTGATCTGATGATCCCATGTCATGTCCGAAGATAATCGGCTACGAGACGGGGGCACCAGCTGTTTTGCTATGCTTTTCAGAAGATGAATGATCGTCAGAATGGTCACCATGTACAGCGATTGCCAGTGAGGTAAATATCAACGTCAGTACAAAGAACACGTATGCCTGTATAAATCCGATGAATAGCTCAAATAGAATGAAGAACGGCAGTATCACGGCGGCGGCATAACTCGTTAGCACAGCGATCAAGAGCAGCAGTACTTCACCCGCGAACGCATTGCCGAACAAGCGAAATGACAGTGCGATCGTTCTTGAAAACTCACCGATGAATTCTAACAAACCTTCGAATGCGCTTATAGGATCTTTCAGTGGGTTCTTGAAGTATCGTCCTATATTCCCAAAAGCACCGTGCTTTTGGACTGCATAGATCTGAGTCGTCACAAGAGTGATGATCGCCAACGCAAACGTAAAGTTTAGATCAGCCGGCAATGCCCTGAAAACAGGTATACCATTATATGTGATCGAGCCGACACCAGGTAGAACCGACAGCCAGTAGCCGATGAGGACAACAAAGAACATGCTAATGGCGAGAGGGAATATCTTTCGCGCTAGTACTTTATCGCCAATGATCTCTATCGCCTGAGAATAAAACCCTTCAAAAGCCCACTGCGTTAGTTTCGTGAGACCAGACTTCCGTCGCTCGCTCCTCAGCTCACTCGCCACAAAAAAGAGCAAGGCGATCGTCACTATAAACCCAATTGCACCGAGTATCACAGCGTTTGTTATCACGACTGGACCAAGCGAGAAAATCTCCTCTGCTTTGAGGCTAATGTGGGGTTCTTCTGATGCTGCAAATATATGAAACATATTGTTCTACTTTGTATTCGATTCACTCAGTGATCTGAACTGTCGCACTACTAGCCATCCAGCTACAACACAGCCTGAGATCGTTCCCGCTATGAAAAACCAAGGTTTTGTATCCAGGCTACTATCAGTGTAGTAGCCAGCGACGATGCCTGTGAGAGCAGGAACGAACATCCGCCAAGTCGTGTCGGCGATTGACCCTAGCAACAAAATTACCGTCTGTGGTGACGGCTTGTGGTGAGCATCGTTGCCGTTATCAGTGCTCATTACTTACCTACTATATCAAGGCGAGCGTGCACTGTATAGTAGTACCGATGAAGCACGCTCCGAAAGCACCAGCACCCACACTGCGCTGCTGTGGCAAAAATAGATACCCGTCGAAACAGCTCGCGCAACTAGCTGCCGAAGAACAGTCCCTGCTAAGTGGCCTTGAGCTCGATATTTATCGCTGTCAGTGCGGCTGTGGTGACTGGCACCTCACAAGGATCAAGACTAATAACTAGGTAGTCACAAAATACGAAACCCCGCCCAGCGGGAGACGGAGTCTCGTACCACTCGGGCGGGGAAGGTGAGAAGTCACGCAGCCATCGGACCAACAATCTCGAGAGGTGAATCATCTCCTTGCTCTCGGATGAACTTGAGATCGACCTCCATGAGATACTGGATGCGATTCGCGATATTGCGACAGATCATTTCGTCAATCTCAGACTTGAAGCCGCTACCGGCAACAACGATCACGGCGGTTTGACCTTCGAGTTTGACCTCATGGACGACACTGCCCCAGTACTCGGTTTCTCCTTCGAGTCGGTCTTCGAGCTTCACGTCGCGCGTCCATTTGCCGGTGCGGATGGAGATGTCGCATTTCGACTCAGCGATCTTGATGAAGTCATACTCACCATCTGCGCTAATGCCGCCCAGATAGGACTTGCTGCAGACAAGTGAGCCATCGATAGGACTACTTGGAACTCTATCAGGTCAGAAATTATCACTATGTCGCATATAGTCTCAGACTACCAGGAGACTGCTACCACTAACCCTTAAGGGACTAGCACCGAACTAGTAGTGTTGCAGCGAGGCTTCTCTATGACTATTGCACGATGCCTTAAAGGGCGTATAGTAGATAATATGATGACATTTGATATCAAACGATAGGAAACGACATGGACATTGAACAAGCATGGCTCACGCCGGACGAAGCAGCAAAGTACCTGAGCATCGGTCGCACTAAACTCTATGCTCTAGCACAAGCGGGAAAGATTCCTGCACAGAAAATCGACAAACAGTGGCGCTTTAAAACTACGGATCTTGACAGTTGGCTATCGGTGTCAAAGTCAATTGGTGGGTACTTTCAAACCGTTGATGCAAATATCCTTGATAACCCTATGCTCCGTGAGCCTCAAAAAGAGGCTTACATGAAGCTTTACGACTTTTTTAAGTCCGGCGGCAAGACTGCACTAGTCCAGCTCCCGGTAGGGTGCGGTAAATCCGGGGTAGTCGCTATAGCACCCCTTGGAATTGCAGAGGGACGCGTGCTCGTCATTACGCCAAACCTCACCATCAGAGATGAACTAAAAAGCAACCTAGACATAACTAATCTGAAATGCTTTTGGCGACGCACAAACGTGCTCAACAAGATAGATATGGTTTCGGGGCCATACGTCACCACTCTCGACACAGGTAACATCACAGTCACAGATGAAACCCACTTCGTTGTCACTAATGTGCAGCAACTAGCCACTAACACCGAGAAGTGGCTCAAAAAGTTCCCGCATGATTACTTCGATATGATTATAGTTGACGAAGCCCACCATAGTGCCGCTGACAGCTGGAAGACAATTCACGACCACTTTCCAGCTGCAAAAGTTATCAACCTCACTGCGACCCCGTTTCGCAGTGACGCCAAAGCAATCGATGGTGAGCGCCTATACCGCTACCCCTTTCGAAGCGCCGTCACAAAGGGCTATATCAAGCGACTAACAGCAGTTTATGTCTCGCCAAAAGAAATTGAGCTGACATTCAAGGGAGAGGATGAGCGTCGCACCCTGTCACTTGAGGATGTAATGGAGATGAAAACCAAAGACTGGTTTAGTCGAGGCATAGCGATGTCAGATGAGTGCAACAAATCGATTGTCGATAACAGTCTTGAGAAACTAGAGTTCCTAAGAAATGAATCAAGTATCAAGCACCAAATCGTAGCTGTTGCTATGTCCATTCCTCACGCAACGAAGATACAGCTACTTTACGAAGAAAGGGGCTACAGTGCCGATGTTATCCATAGCGGCATGAGTGAGGAAGAGCAGCAAAACGTTCTCAAGAGGCTGCGTAGCAACGAGCTCGATGTAGTCGTAAATGTCATGATGCTCGGCGAAGGATTCGATCATGCACAGCTAAGCGTTGCGGCAATTTTCCGTCCGTATCGCAGTCTCGCTCCGTACCTGCAGTTTGTCGGCAGAATTATGCGCGTCAACATTCAACGTTCACCCGGCGATCCTGACAACTATGGCTACATCGTTACCCATGCAGGGATGAACCTTGATGCACTGGTTGACGATTTCAAGCTATTCGAAAAGGATGACGAGGAGTTTTGGGCACAAATTAACGGAGGGTTAGAGCCGGAACCACCGCTACCTCGTGGGGCGGGCGGAGGCCGCCGCAGTATCAAGCCACCTTTGGTGGTTCACAATGAGATA
>CALFQW010000095.1 GCA_937919305.1 uncultured Candidatus Saccharibacteria bacterium | reverse complement strand
CTTTAATAGATTGCTCGTAGCCTCTTTATCGCACAGATCAAACGTGTAGAGTTTCGGTTCTTTACCTGTTATCTTCTTAATTCGAGAGATAACCCCTACGCTACTATTAGCCAAGTTATCAACTACGCTGACCTCATGCCCGTTGGCGATAAGCTCAACGATAGTGTGAGACCCGATATACCCGGTTCCCCCGGTAACAAGAATATTCATAGTATAAGTATAACAACTTACAGGCTTATAGATAGTTTCGGCCTTCGAACAACTGGAGGAGAGAATCCCTAGATACTATAGCTTCAAGTGAGGAAGCTATAGTGGGTGCACTAGGTATAATCACAAGTTTATTCTTAAGAGCTATCTTTGCTTTACGAAGAGGTATAGTATCCGTAAGCATAAGCTCCGATACTGCCGGGTTATTTAACCTCTCTAGCGCCGGATTCGAAAGCACTCCATGGGTCGCAGCAACAATTACTTTTCTAGCGCCGGATCTTTTTAATACCTCCGCTGCGCTAACTATTGTCCCTGCAGTATCTATAAGGTCGTCGATTAGTATGCAGGTTTTCCCCTTAACATCACTAATAAAATCAGGGTGCTTAATGACACTAGAGTCCTCTTTGTCTCGGCGCTTCGGCATATGCGCTACATCTATAACAAGCTCTTCGGCGTAAATTTCTGATACTTTTGCTCTACCTCCATCTGGCGATACGATGATAAAATCGTCATTATTGCCTGCGATTTTAGCGCTGAGTTTGCTGCGAATAACCCCTTCTGCTGTCAAATGGTCAAACGGACCATCAAAAACGGCTTGTGTTTGAGCTGAGTGCATATCGACACTTACAAGTCGGTCTGCACCTGTTCGTTGTAACATATTAATAACAGCTGCAGCAGATATAGGCTCGCGTCCTATGGCCTTGCGATCTTGTCGCATGTACGCCATGTAGGGCATCACTACGGTAATTTCTCGTGCTGAAGCCCTTCGCGCTGCATCGATCATAAGAATAAGCTC
>CALFQW010000094.1 GCA_937919305.1 uncultured Candidatus Saccharibacteria bacterium | reverse complement strand
TCTACGAGATCTACACCATCTTTACCGTTATCTGCGAGTTGCACTTCGAAGCCATCTGCTTCGAATTTCATACGATACATTTGTGATATCACTGCATCGTCTTCGATAATGGCTATCTTAGTCATAATAGTAATAGTCTACCATACCGATACTTATTGCATATTGGAGAGTTGGAGATACGCATAGCTCAAAACAATCTATATGCTATAAACTTTCTGCATGATTTCATCGGCATTTAGTTTTTTGAGGTCACCTCGGGGTTTGGATATGGTTATATCAATATGTCTTTTGAAATAACTCTTTCGTGACCAAGTGATCCGTACTAGTACTGGAGTTATCTCGGCGTCGTTTTTTTGGATTATGCGAACTATGCCGTCTTTCGGGGTGGATTCATGCGGCAATACTCTTCTTCCCTCGGGAAATATGAATGTTGAGTATCCACTTTTCATATAATTGACAGTCAAAGTCACTGGATCAATCCTCTTGGGACGTGTTGGGTAGCAGCCCATAAGTTTCAATATCGGCTGGAGCAAAGGAGTGAAGTATATACGACTTGCTGTCATAAATCGTACAGGTGATGATGCGATGTTATCTTGCATGCTCAATGCAGCGAAGATCGTAAATGGATCGATACGGCTCTGATGATTCGAAATGAATAAATACACTTCATCGTTTTTGAAATTCACAGAGCTCTTTATGCTGTATGACCATAGAGTTGAGAGTAATATTCTCGTAAGTCGAGAGGCAATGATTTGTGAGACCGCGATAACGCGACCATTAAAGGATTTTTTTATTTTTTGCCTGTCCATCTATGTCATCGTACCATGCAATTTTGGGATTGTACCTACCTGTTATACAATATTTTAAAGATCAAAGTAAACAAACAATGGAAAATATAACCCACATTCACAAACAGCTGCGAGACGCATGTGACTATTGGCGTCTGTTCTCACGACCAGACTATATAGACAAAAGATACGATGTTTTGAAGATAGGGGAAGAGCACGCCAAGGAGCTCATCGATGCGAAGAAGCTACATGTAGACGTATATCTATCGCGAGATTTCATCAGTCATACTGATGTACTCGATGGTGTTATGCACCTTGACGCCGATCCGCATCAAGAACACTCTGATTACTTCGTCGTGCAGCGCGAAGGTGATGTCGTAGGGCTTGCGAGGCAAATAGTATACAAGGGTAGGGGCAAGCACCATGAGTCGTTTCCAGTACTAGAGAAAGCACACATACACAAACGTTCGATCAATCGTATACTAAATCACCATCCTACCGAAATAGTCGAGATATCGGCTCTCGTAAAGAAGTCTGGTGAGAGCACAGTTGTGCCACTATTACTATATAGGGCACTCTGGTTCCACTCTTGGGATGCAAAACACAGGCTATGGGTAATGGCGTGCGATGTCAGGCTATACCAGCGACTGAAAATGCTTTTTGGCCCAGCTTTAACAGTTATCGGCAGACGAACACCCTATCAAGGGGGTGATGTGATACCCGTTGCCTTAGATGTGACTCGTGGCAAGAACTATATGCATAAGCTTGCTTCTGCAAAGCGACGTGATGTTCTTGATATACGACGAAGAGCAGCTCGATTCATGGCAGGTTTACCGGATTAGTATGAAAATAAGCGACGATACGGTATCAAATGATGTCTGACAATATCTATCTTCTAGCAGGCTTCGCTATAATATGGGTTTTAACTTTTGTGCCAAGCTGGTGGTTACTCTTAAAACTACTCGCTCTGTCCATAACTGCACGTAGGACAAAACGGTTCTTCTTGTATTTGTTCGTCTACAGGCTGCTGATAGCAGCACCTTACGTCTTTCTGCTTGTTTTTGGCCAGAATGTCTTACCAGACATCATTCAGATTTTGATTGTAGGCTTTGTAGTTATGGGCCTAATGTTTTCGGTGATCAGGTTCTTCTTTTCAGAGAAGGTTGTTTCTTGGCTATGGTACGTATATGGATTTGTCTATGACGGTCTTCTGCACTATGCGCCCTACAGGAGGCTCACGAATCAAGTAGTTGAGCTGTCCATTAAACAGCAGCCGAAACCACGCCGAATACTTGAACTTGGGTGCGGGACTGGTAATGTGATTGTAGGACTTCAAGACGAATATAAGCACAAGATAAAAGTAGTAGGCGTAGACAGCTCAAAGTCGATGCTGAACATCGCTCGTAGAAAATGTAGTGAAGACGTAGAATTCGTCGAGTCAGATATAACAAAATTCCTATCTGAAAATGAGACTAAGTACGATCTAATTATTATGCAAAACAGTCTCTATGCACTCGACGACCGTTCTGATCTTTGGAGTAAACTCGGGCATACTTTGACTACAAACGGGTCCATAGTCATCACTAACTCAGATAGAAAGGGTAGCAGCTCTATCACCAAAGAACATCTGAGATACGGTAAATGGTATGAGCTACTGCATCCGAAACTGCTCATTGTTGGGCTAATTGACGCTTTCATATCACAGCTCTCTAGTACGGGCAAGTTTCACTTTTTATCAGAGGCGGATATTCGTTCTGAAATCGATGATCTATACACTATGTCCGAACCGATAAGAACATATGGTGGAGTGAACATATTGTTCTACTTGAGACATAAGGGTAAGTCTGTATGATATTGATATTCACGCTTCTAGTAATATTTCTTTTGGTGAGCCTTGGATTATTTATCGGATTGAGCCGAACGCAGCCACCAATAAAGATAGCATTTTTAGTTCTTTCGTTTTCGCTAGCACTTTGGACGTTATCTAACACTCTGGCTGACTATAGTACGAAAGATGCTCTTCAGTGGACGCGCTTAGCTTTCTCGTCAGCGGCCTGTGCCGCTGGTGGCCTCGGCTTGCTCACTCTTTGGTTTCCGGAAAGATTAAGATATAAGACAGCGACATGGAGTGTAGTAATTATGCTGGCAACCGCCATCATTGCATTACTATCAATGACAAGCCTGGTGGTACCTAGTGTTGATATCCAAGACGGTTTTGCAAACGTTGTTACAGGAAGCTTATACCCACTGTATGTAGTTTTTGTTATAGCTCTTGTACTTGTTTCGGTAAGTATACTTGTCTGGAGATCGCGACACTCGTCTGGAGACAAGCTGCAACGAATACGCTATATCATGTATG
>CALFQW010000093.1 GCA_937919305.1 uncultured Candidatus Saccharibacteria bacterium | reverse complement strand
CAGGCAGTTTAATGTCTCGCAAAAAGGGTGGTGGTTGATGGTGTTATTGAAGACATGAGTGCCGAGGGAATTCGTCATAAAATGCAGAATCATGTGAGGGAAGTTTATAGTGCGAGTGAAGTCGAAAAGATCGCGAAAATTTTGGCTCACGCAGGAACGCTGCGTGAGCAGCTGCGCGGCCGTCACGCTGAAGAGGTGCGAGCATTCTTGCATGCTAAGACGTAGAGGCTATCATTCACTTTGCTACAATAAGACTACCGTATAAACAGGGGCATAGGCTGCGCGCGTGAAGGTGACCATCATCTACAATCCAAAGAGCACTGGTGCTGGTAAGCAGAATGCCGACAGGCTTGCGCACGACCTGCGCTCTGAAGGTTTTTCTGTTGAGGTACGCCACACGACTCACCCCGGTCACGGCGAAGCGATTGCTAAACAGCTGGCTGCACGCAAAGAAGAGAATATTCTTATCTCGTCGAGTGGGGACGGAGGGTATCACGAAGTCGTCAACGGAGTGCTCAGCGTCACGGATAGCCGCTTAATAGTCGGCGTTCTCCCGTCGGGTAATGCCAATGATCACGCTTCTTCGCTAGGTAGCGGCGAACTAGTACAAGCGATTCGTGAGATGAAGGTAAAGCGCATCGATGTTTTAAAGATAGAGGCGACGGTCGGTGGGAGGGCGTGGACTCGATACGCCCATTCCTATGCCAGTATCGGTATATCGGTAGCTGCAGCACATCAGTTGACGAAGCAGAGACCGAATGCCCTGACAGAGAAATGGATCGTTGCTCGTTCACTCTTTTCTTTTCGCTCCATTAAGGTGCGCATTGGTGGTAAGGTGAGGCGATATAGCAGTATTGTCTTCTCGAATATTGACCGCATGTCGAAAGTCATAAAACTGTCTGATTGGTCGTCTGTCTCTGACGGTAAATTTGAGGTTAATGCGATACGCTTTCGTTCAAAGTTGCGGCTGGTTCTATACTTGCTGACCGCTGCTACGATCGGTCTAC
>CALFQW010000092.1 GCA_937919305.1 uncultured Candidatus Saccharibacteria bacterium | reverse complement strand
AACCATACAACTCCCCCGCTACAAGTGGTTCGATATTATTTTTGTCTGCAGCCGGATCTTCATGAATATCTAGAGCCCTAGAGCCTAACGGCGGCTGAATCTTACTCGCGAGCACTGCGAGCCTTTCCATAACTTCAGCTGTAAACGGATCAATATCATTATTGCTAGGAATCATAAATCAAAAATATACTATACATTATTATTACTGTAATTGTCAATAATATGCTACCCATCACCGTAGCATGTGAATCGGACGACATGGTGCTATATAGGTGGTAGCACCGTGTCGTCCGTAGTTGCACACGTAGCCCTGGATCTCAGGGTTAGTGTGAGGGTCGTGATGGGTGGATCGCAGGACCCGGCCGACTCTGCCGCCCGGAGTATCCCGTGGGTGCAACGGGGAAGTTCCGAGGTTTTTTCGTCTCTGCTGCTTTTGTCGCTTCATCAGTCACGTTGATCACCTCCTTTTGGATATATAGTTACCGTGCATTAACGTGTCGCAACGATCGGTATACCGTGACATTTCGCCGAAATTGACGCAGTACTTGGCCTGTGCGCGGAACTCCGATCATCGCACAGAGTCTTGCGTAACAGTTGGCATTGTGTGCGTGTCGCCGCTCTTCGATCGAGCCGACGATCGTCAACACCTTGCCGTCCCAGTTCGTCGGCCCTGAAGATGGTGATTTCTTGCCCAACGACCCTCCTGTATGTAGTGTGCCAACACGCCAGAAAACAAAAATCCGAGCTGTGCTCGGTTTCTATCTGACTGGCTGTTATGTATTTTGACGAAACCGAGCAACTATCGATCAATGAGAACAATACTCTTCACGAGCACTGCACTAACCACTGACTGATAGAATTTTGACTTCATCTAATTTATAATACCATGAGCTTCATCCATATCTCAACCACATATTGCAAAAACAAGCATCACATGCTAAGATATATCCAACGTTACCAGAGACAGTAGCTGTCAGTAATAATTAAAATTCTGACTTAATCTGCTACCGAGGCAATGACATACGCTCACACGAGCAACATGTTCTAAGATATCTGGTCTAGCGATCAGATTTTTATTTGCTCCCGTAACGTCATACATTAACAATCCGGACAAAATCGAACTATTATATTAGCAATCAAAGCAAAGGAGCCCATATGGCTATTTCACGCGATAAAAAGCAAGCTTTGGTCGCCAATCTGAGTAATGCGTTTGGCAATGCAAAGGCTTTTGCTTTTGCAACATACACTGGCTTGAGCGTAGCGGATATGCAGCAACTACGCCGAACTGCACGTGAAGCCGGTGTCCACATAGCTGTAGTCAAAAACCGCCTCGTACGTGTTGCGATGAACGAACATAAGACGTTCAAAGAAACCGATACGAGCGCTCTCAATGGACAGCTTGTGTATGCCTACAGCCTCGAAGACGAAGTAGCTCCGAGTCAAGTTCTACATACTTTTGCAAAAACACATCCGAGCCTACAGCTCGCAGGTGGTTTCTCCGCAGAAGGTTTAGCACTGAGTACTTCGGATGTTACCGAGCTAGCTGGTCTACCAAGTAAAGAACAGCTCATCGCAGAAGTTGTGGCACAGCTACTATCCCCAGTACACGACACCACAAACGCACTCTCTGGCAATATTCACGCCCTCCTCGATGGCGTCGAAGCCAAAGCAAATGCTTAATGTAAGTTACTGTTTATAAAATTGTACGTTGCGGACGTGCGCAATCATTCATAAGGAGTTTAATATGGCTGATGTAAAGAAGCTCGCAGAAGAGCTAACTAAACTGACAGTTCTAGAAGTAAATGAACTAAAGAACGTGCTCAAAGATGAGTACGGTATCGAACCTGCGGCTGCAGCTGTTGCTGTTGCGGGCCCAGCAGCTGGTGGTGACGCCGGCGCTGCTGCTGAAGACGAAAAAACCGAGTTCACTGTGACCCTAAAAGATGCTGGTGCCCAAAAAGTAGCAGTTATCAA
The DNA here is from genome assembly GCA_937919305.1 of uncultured Candidatus Saccharibacteria bacterium. Classification (GTDB taxonomy): domain Bacteria; phylum Patescibacteriota; class Saccharimonadia; order Saccharimonadales; family Saccharimonadaceae; genus CALFQW01. Next base: position 3,427 of record CALFQW010000092.1, on the reverse strand, counting down.
GGCGGTAAAAGAAATTACAGGTCTTGGTCTCGGTGAAGCAAAAGCTATCGTTGACGGAGCACCTGCACCAGTTAAGGAAAAGGTTTCTAAAGACGACGCTGAAGCAGCAAAGAAAGCTCTCGAAGAAGCTGGCGCAACCGTCGAGCTCAGCTAATAAGTGTGACATTGTCCGGATGTTTTCAAAAAATCACCCCTGTAATACAGAGGTGATTTTTGATTTATACAAAAATAACAACATTTTTGATTTTGTATCTGTTGTGTGTGTGGAAAATAAAGTCGTTGACATGTACCAGATCTACTGGTAGGCTGACGATGATACTAAACGACAAAAACAGACAAGGAATGCGAGCAATGTCTGAGCTACCAGAAAAACAAGTCAAGCGACTTCGTTCATTGTTGCAAGAAGCAGAAACGAACTTAGCCGCAGCGAAAGAATTATTGATATCAGTTATGGGCGACGATGAAGTCGTCAGCCATGGCAACCCAGACGAAGTAGCTGGGAAAGTCATCGAGGGTGTTTTCGATGGCCAAAGCATGATGGGACCGGACGGCAAAACATATCCTGTACCAGCAAACTATGCGAGTAAATCTAAGTTAGTTGAAGGAGACATCCTCAAACTAACCATTGCAGATGACGGTGGATTTATCTACAAGCAAATCGGTCCTGTCGCTCGCAAGCAAATCATAGGCACTCTCGTACAGCACGATGGTGCATACTATGTCGAAGCCGCTGGACGTGAATATCGTGTCCTCCTCGCGAGCGTGACATATTTCAAAGCTCGCATGGGTGATCAAGTTAGCATAGTAGTGCCCGAAGACAACCGTGATGCGGTTTGGGCTGCTGTCGAAGCTTCTCTCTAAACAAAACACAACACCCACAGCCAGCCAATTACAGTACAATAGTATGCACAATGGAGAAAGCACATAGAGCGCTATACCGCACTTATCGTTCACGATCTTTTGATGAGGTTGTTGGCCAAAAGCATGTTACCGACCTGCTGAAAACTGCCGTCAAAAAGAACCGCATAGCTCATGCATACCTACTAACTGGTCCGAGAGGTGTCGGTAAAACGAGTATCGCTCGAATCTTCGCACACGAAATTAATGATATAGACTACAGTGAGTCTCCAAATCTAGATATTATCGAAATCGATGCAGCAAGCAATAGACGCATAGATGATATCAGGGACTTGAGGGAAAAAGTGAACATGGCACCGATTGCTACAAAGTATAAAGTCTACATCATTGATGAAGTTCACATGCTCACAAACGAAAGCTTTAACGCTCTACTGAAAACACTCGAGGAGCCCCCGAAACATGTCGTATTTATACTAGCAACTACTGAATTGCACAAACTACCCGCAACGATCACGAGCCGTACACAGAGGTATCACTTGCGTCCCGCGGGCATCGAAGACACATGCAAGCACCTCAAAGAAATAGCAAAAAAAGAATCTATAGACATCGATGACGATGCCCTGAGCCTTATCGCACAGCATGCCGATGGTAGTTTCAGAGATGCGCTCAGCATACTCGATCAAATCAGCAGTCACAACCAAAGAATAGATGAGGAGACAGTACAAGCTATGCTCGGTATTGCACCTAGCAACGCAATACTATCACTCATCAACGCAGTTCGAGAGCATGATCCTGCAATGATACTACAAACAATCTCAGATCTAGAATTATTAGGCGTCACACCTGCAGCGATAGCCGAACAGATGAGTCGCAGTATGCTCAGCACTCTCGCCGACAATCCAGTTTATGCACCGTTGATTGCGGCATTGCTAGATGTATCACGCTCTTCGAACCCCCAACTCAAGCTCATCACGACCCTTGTCGCAGCTACGCATGATGCATCGAAGGACAAAGTAGTCGCTACACGATCTACATCACACACAACATTTACGATAAGCTCACCGGTAGCTGTTAAGCCGAGACAAAAGATGAAAGCTGAGCGCTCGGTTGCACCTGTAGCGAAAAGGAGTACACCCGCCGCCTCAGAGCCTAAGCAATCAGAGGCAGGAGAATTTGATTGGGAAAAGATCATATCAACGCTGAAAAAACATCATCCAGCTCTACATAGCGTTGTCGCCAGAGCAGAGGAGACATACGATAAAAACAATAATGACCTCACCCTTAAGCTTGCGTACGCCATTCACCGTAAAAAGCTCGAAAACAATGTTTCGAAGAAACTGTTACTTTCTGTTATAAATGACACCTGCAATCTGAAGCCATTCATCAACATAACTGACAAAAAATCAGAGGCGGCTATTATGGATAATGAGCACAAAGACATAGCAGACATAATGGGTGGCGGAGAACTAGTAAATGAGCGCATCTAATAGGTCAAACAAAGGGAAAGAAGTGGTAGCAAAAATCCCTCCTCAAAATCTTGATGCTGAGATGAGCTTGCTGGGAGCTGTTCTCATAGATGAGGAAGTTTTATCGGACATCAGTGATAAGCTACGGGCGAACGATTTCTACGATAAGCGGCACGTGCTAGTCTATGATGCGATGATGCGGTTATATGAACGGCATCAACCAGTTGACTTGCTTACGCTCAGTGATGAGCTCAAAAAACGCTCTGAGATAGACATCATTGGCGGGTCTGCGTATCTCACAGAACTAACGAATTACGTCCCGACTGCAGCTCATGCTCAAAGCTACGCAGATATCATTTCTCAGAAAGCCACGAGACGCCGACTCATCAAAGCAAGTACCGATATAGCAGAACTTGGCTATGATGAAGAGCAAGAAATCTCAGAACTACTTTCTGCAGCAGAGTCCGAGCTTTTTGCCGTCAGTGATACTAGTACGAAGCAAGATCTCATAAGCCTTGAACAAATCCTCACGGAAAGCTTCGACAGGATGGAGGAACTCCACCGCGACGGAGGCAAGCTTCGCGGCATAAAAACTGGCTGGCGCGATCTAGATAATATCACCGCAGGTCTACAGAGAAGCGATCTCATCATCCTGGCAGCTCGTCCTGCAATGGGTAAAACAACGCTTGTGACAAACCTTGCTTATAATGTCGCGTCTAAAGAAAAGAAATCTGTCTTGTTCTTTAGTCTAGAGATGAGCAAAGAGCAGCTAGTTGACCGTATGCTAGCCGACGCGAGCGGCGTCAATGCTTGGAATATCCGTACAGGAAACTTGAGTGATGATGATTTTGAGAAGCTATCGCACGCAATGGGTGAAATGGCTGAGGCACCAATATACATAGATGATACACCCGGCATGACCGTACTAGAAATGCGTACAAAAGCTCGTCGTGAGGCACACAATCATCCTCTCGGACTCATTATCATTGACTATCTTCAGTTGATGCAGGGAAGTGGACGGAGCGACGGCAATCGTGTACAAGAAGTCAGCGAAATATCACGTGGACTCAAACTGATAGCGCGTGAGCTAGACGTTCCGGTTA
>CALFQW010000091.1 GCA_937919305.1 uncultured Candidatus Saccharibacteria bacterium | reverse complement strand
TGAGCTATATGCTATCCAGAGTGATGATGTGATGGTAGGGTGTGTCTATTTGCAGGTTAGTGACCGGACGCTCGAGTTTGGCTTACTGGCACTCGATGCAAATACCCGTGGTAAAGGAATGGGTCGAAAGATAGTCGAGAGTATCATTGCCTATGCTGACGGTGTCGGTTTTCAGTATGTAAGTCTCAGATATATGTCGACGGCGATTTGGTTGAAGAAGTTTTACGAGAGCTTCGGTTTCGAAGAAACAAAGGATATCTACTCGGTAAACGGATTTGACCTCGTCGGAATGCGTAAAAAAATTGAAGGAGTAGTCATGTCGAGTGACTTTAAGATCGGAGATCACGTAGGGTGGCAGTGGGGTAATGGAATAGCAGAGGGTGTTGTAGTGGAAGTGAGGCCGGAGACGACGACCATTGAGACCAAAGGTAAGAGCATTACCCGCAATGGCAATGAAGAAGATCCTGCGATAGTTATCGAGCAGAAAAACGGCACAAGAGTATTAAAGCTCGCTCGCGAAATTCAAAAAACTACCGATTAACGCGTTTTATGTAGGCGTCGACATCGTATTTTCTACGCAAGCCTGCCGCGTTCATGTAACGGATTTTGCCAAACACTTCTCGCTCGGTCCATGGTCGGTCATGGATACCTGCGATAGACCATAGAACACCCACGTAGCCGTTCGGATCGCCTCCATCTATAGAGTATTTATCATTCAGGTAGATAGCGATCTGAACTGCGTACTCTGGTGTACTCGTCCACTCTAGTATTTTTTTCGCCCAGTACATTCGCATGTAGCCATGTATCTTTCCAGTTGAAGTGAGCTCATGCTGGGCTGCATTCCATATCTCATCATGCGTTCCACCTTCCTCTAGCTGTTTTTTTGTGTAGATATGTTCTCGCGGATCATCCGAATGTTCTTTGTGTGTTTGTTTTGACCAAGATTCGGCTGCATCAATCGTCATGTAGTTTTCACTGAAGAGACAGAAGTTATCAGAAAGTTCTTTGCGCACTATCATTTCTTCGAAACGAATCCGGCGCTCTCCTTCGACCGCGACAAGGCGCGCGGCATGCGCCTCGACATCGCCTCGGGCACAGCGGTCCGCTTCGAACCGGACCAGGACCGCGACGTGACGCTCGTGCCGCTGCACGGCGACCAGAAGGTCTACGGCTTCCGCCAGGAGG
>CALFQW010000090.1 GCA_937919305.1 uncultured Candidatus Saccharibacteria bacterium | reverse complement strand
CCCCGGTGAGCACATAATCCCCAACGCTAACCTCATAATCAACTAAATCAAGTATCCGCTCGTCATATCCTTCATAACGACCGCATACAAATATGTAGCCGCTTTCGGTATGAGAATATTCCTTGGCTAGCTTTTGATTCCATCGTTTGCCGCGCGGCGTCATTAATACGACTTTTGCGTCAGGATCTTTATCTTTAGCGGCAACTATAGCGCCCCATAGGGGCTCTACTCTTAGCAACATGCCGTCACCGCCACCATACGGAGTGTCATCGACCTGCTTGCGAGGGCCTATACCAAATTCTCTAAGGTTGATCGTCGATAACTGAACAATGTCACCCTTCTGTGCCTTCCACAGCATGGAGCTTCCGAATACACCATCAAACATCTCTGGAAAAAGAGATACTACCTGGAACTTCCGCTGTTTTGACATAGATATTATTATGATATATTTATGCCTCATCATCAATAGTCGTTTATCAAAAACTAAAAAATCCGACTAGATGTCGGACTTTTTAACACATACAAGGCTCTCAAACCTGTTGTTGGTTTGCTCGCATAGAGCTTTTTCTCGCAGTTCAAGTATGTTTGTTTGAACTAGATAAATTATATATCTAGATCGTCGAGCTCGGCAAGTTCTTTTCTCGTATTCTTGATTCGATCAGACTCGTTATCCACAGGTTCAGATACAGCAGTATCCACAGGCTGGTCATTTACGGTTTGGTCTGTTGTAGTAACGCTGTTGTCCACAGGTGCATTGTGCGCCACAGAGCGAGAACCCTCTGGCCTATCGACGTCAACTATTTTCAAGTTGTACCTAGCATCATTTTTAGTCCCTAATGCCCTGAGGAGAGAACGTAAACTTTGTGCCGTAGAGCCACGCTTGCCGATAACCCTACCTAGATCTTCAGGATCAACAGTGAGCGAGAGCAACACGCCCTTTTCGTCAACTGTTCTATCGACTTTCACAGCATCTGGGTTACTAACCAGTGACTTTACTATATACTCTATAAATTGTTGATCTATGCTAGACATTCGGCCTCTTTCTCCATGTAAGTTGCTTATGCGCCCATTGTACCATGCGCAAACATAGCAAACAGCCCCGTACATCTAAGTACAGGGGCTGTTTGCTGGCTGTAGTATGCTAGGCTTCAGCTGGTACTGCTTCTTCGCTAGACTGTTCCGCAACAATTTCTTCTTTTGGTTGATTCCTACGAAGTTTTTCTGGATGACGGGTACTGAGTGATTTCTTTGGTTCGTCTTTCACCCATGAAGGAAGAGCTATCTTTTGATCCTTGAGGATACGCACAACACGAGGTGTCGGTTGAGCACCATTTCCGAGATAGTAGCTCAGCTTATCTTGATCAAGGTTTGCTTCTTTAGTATGAGGGTTGTAGCTGCCTACATAAGCAACTACTCGGCCGCTAGAAGGGTGACGTTGTGACTCTTGTACAGCCAAACGATAGATAGGGAGTGCTTTCCTTCCGATACGTTGCAAACGGATTGCTAGCATATGATTTGTAATTCCTCTCTGAACGCGATTTAGACTTTTATAACAATCAGTAGACAAATATACATAAAAAAACTCAATATGTCAATCAGTTACCCACCGTTCGATCACTGGGAAGTGGGTGTCTCTTTGCCATCTCGACAACTTCATGTCTTATCGAGGTAAGTAAAGAGTGGTCATTGCTATGAGTTGCTGCTTGGACGATCCATTTTGCTACCAATCCCATGTCACTATCTACAAGCCCTCGCGTCGTTATCGCAGGCGTTCCTAGTCGGACCCCACTTGGCCTAAATGGTGGCAGGGTATCATCTGGAATCACATTTTTATTCAGAGTAAGTCCCGCCTCATCACACGCTCGCTCAACGACTGAGCCATCAATACCGAAGCTACTTATGGTATCGATTAGAATCATGTGATTCGTGGTGCCGCCCGTCACAAGCTTTACATCGTGTTTCAAGAGCTCTGACGACAAAGCGCTTGCGTTATCGAGAACTTGCTGGGCGTAGTTTTTGAATTTCGGCGTAGACGCTTCTTGTAAAGCCACGAGTTTGGCTGCGATAACGTTCATATGCGGACCACCCTGCAGACCCGGGAAGACCGCCCTATCAATAAGCGTTGGGATGTTTTCGATAGTCTTATCTGGAGCCTTCAGGGGACTACTCACAACTCCTTGAGATAGGATCAAACCTCCTCTAGGCCCTCTAAGTGTCTTGTGTGTAGTAGATGTCAGTACATGAAATCCAAAGTCCAGTGGATTTTCTTTGACTCCAGCAGCGATCAGCCCAGCAATATGCGCAATATCAGCAACCAGTAGAGCACCTACTTTATTTCCGATCTTCACAAAACGCGCATAATCTAAATCACGTGTATAGCCAGAATATCCCGCTAACAAAATCTTTGGTTTGTGCTGTAACGCAAGCCTCTCTAACTTGTCATAATCTATCTCGCCAGTTGAAACGTCTTTCATCTTATAACGAATAAAATTAAAGAGTTTTGCGCTGCGCGTCACCGGTGCGCCATGCGTGAGATGCCCACCATGAGAAAGATCCATCGCAAGTATTGTGTCTCCGGGCTCGCACCACGCGCTATACACTGCTTCGTTTGCCGGAGCTCCACTGTGCGGCTGAACATTGGCATGATTAGATCTGAAT
>CALFQW010000089.1 GCA_937919305.1 uncultured Candidatus Saccharibacteria bacterium | reverse complement strand
CACCGGTGAAGTATGGGTGTGATGCACTAGATATGTGCATCTTCACGAGAGGGTACGTGTTGCCATCTTCCCATTTGATCGTATCGCTAGTCTTAGCCGTTGACTTCGTCAGAAAAGCAAAGTCAGCTGAGTCATCCTGAAATACAACAGGGCGGTAGTCGGTTGGATGTAAATCTTTTTTCATAGTCAGTGAGGTATTGTATCTGTTTTGGATTGATTGGTCAAGGGGTAGTTACTAGACTTATATAGTGGATCATGATAGGATGTGTCGGTAATAAATTTTAATGAAACAACGTTCGCAGATATCCTCGATAAAAGAAGCGAACGTGAAGGGAGAAGGATATCATGGCCGTAACGGTTGATATCAAGGCTTTGCTCGAAGCTGGTGTTCACTTCGGACACAAAACGAGTCGTTGGCACCCAAAGATGGCGCCATACATACATAGCAAGCGACAAGATTCGCATATCATCGATCTAACGAAAACAGTCAGCGCTCTCGAAAAGGCATTGCCAGTCATCACGGATACTGTCGCGAGTGGTAAGCAAGTGCTATTAGTCGGCACAAAGCGCCAGGCGCAAGATATTGTCAAAGCCGCTGCCGAGAAAACTGGCCAGCCGTTTGTTACTGAGAGATGGATGGGTGGCATGCTGACAAATACGACAACTATGGTAAGTCGCATTAAGCACCTCAAGACGCTTGAGAGAAAGATGGATAGTGGCGAACTAGCAAATCGTTACAACAAGCTCGAAGTCCAGCGTTTTCAGGAAGAGATCGATGATCTTAACAAAAAATATGGTGGTATTAAAGACCTCGATGGCAAGCCAGGGCTTGTAGTGGTTACTGATGTCATAGAGGATCAAAACGCCGTTAGCGAAGCCGTGAAGCTCGGTGTTCCTGTTGTAGGTATCGTTGATACAAATGCTGACCCAAGTCGCGTTACGTACCCTGTACCTGCAAACGACGACGCTATCAAGGGTATTCAGCTCATTGTTGACTACATCGTGGCCGCAATCGAAGAAGGCAATGCAACTTCAAGTAAAAAGGAGGGCAAGTAGTCCATGGCAGTATCGTTGGATGAAGTAAAAAAACTGAAAGAGTTGACCGGCGTTGGTCTTACTGATGCAAAAGCTGCGTTGGTAGATGCTGACGGCGATTTCGATAAAGCGCTCGAAGCGATGCGTAAGAAAGGTCTCACAAAAGCCGAAAAGCGTGGCGAGCGAGAAGCTCTCGAGGGGATGGTTGACGCGTATGTTCATGGAGGCAGAATCGGTGTCGTTGTAGAGGTGAACTGTGAGACTGACTTCGTTGCACGAACAGATGATTTCAAGACATTAGTACATGACATAGCCTTGCACGTTTCTGCAACCGCACCTGCTTATATAGCGGTCGATGACGTGCCGAATGATATCCGTGAGTCAAAGGCGGCAGAGTTCAAGGAGAAAGTTGTAGCCGAAGGTAAACCTGCAGAGATGGCCGATAAGATCGTTGCCGGCCAGCTCACAAAGTATTTCGCAGAGAAGACCCTCATGGAGCAGCCTTTTGTGAAAAATCCTGACGTTACAGTGGGCGAGTTGGTAAAAGAACACATATCTCGACTCGGCGAGAATATCGTTATCCGGCAAATCAAGCGCGTTGAGCTTGGCGTGAGCGAATAGACGGTATCCCGGGCATTATATTAAGAGCCTCGACCGCGCAGTCGAGGCTCTTTCGGTTGAGGTATTGATGATATACTGAAGACTCAATCTACAGGAGAATAATTATGTTTGATACAGCGCCCTATGAAGAGAAAATGGACAAAGCTTTTGTTCACTTCGAAGAAGAAATGAAGAAGATAAGAACCGGTAGGGCGCATCCTGATATGCTCGACAGTGTCATGGTAGAGGTCTACGGGACAAGAATGCCGCTGAAGCAAGTAGCAAATGTCACCGTTCCTGAAGCGCAGTTGCTGCAAGTTAATCCGTTTGACCCAAGCAATATAACCGCCATAAACACAGCAATTCGGGATGATCAGGCGCTCGGGTTTAACCCTAGTGATGATGGTCGGCTTGTTCGTGTTCCGGTGCCTGCGTTGACTGAGGAGAGGCGGCGAGACATGGTGAAGCTGATCGCTGATAAAGTTGAGGAGTGTAGGATCGCGCTCCGAGTTGTACGCCAAGATGCTCTCAAAGACGCAAAGGCAAAGAAGGAAGCTAAAGAGCTGTCAGAGGATGATGTCAAAGCGGTCGAAAAGGAAGTTGACGAGCTAATGAGTAAAATGCAAGGGCGAATAGACGACGCTTTCAAAGCAAAAGAAACGGAAGTGATGACCGTCTAGTGACCGAGTCCTCGTCGCAAGAGCTATCATTAGAGAAAGACTACAAAGTGCCGGAGCACGTAGGCTTTATTTTGGACGGTAATCGTCGGTGGGCTAAGAAACACGGACTTCCAACATACGAAGGACACCTTGCGGGGTATAACGCGCTGAAAGATGTCATAGAAGCGAGCGCAAATGCGGGCGTAAAGTACATATCATTTTACACTTGGTCTACAGAAAACTGGTCCAGGGCGGAGGATGAAGTCATGGGAATCATGAAGCTCATTCGAAGGCTTTTCAAAGTCGATATGAAGCGTTTGGCGAAAGAGGGCTTCCGTCTTGTTGTGCTGGGAAGCCGCGAAAATCTTCCTGATGATATATCTAAGATGATCGATGAAGCGGAGGAGGCTTCTGCGAACGGTACACGCGCGACGCTAGCCATGTGTTTTAACTACGGGGGTCAGCAAGAGATCGTTCGCGCCGCAAAACGCATGCTATCAGATGGTGTCGATCCGAGCGATGTCGATGTGGATAGTTTTTCATCGTACCTCGACCATCCTGATATACCGCCATGCGACATCGTTGTTCGCACAAGTGGCGAGCAACGGCTCAGCAACTACATGCTGTGGCGATCAGCCTATAGTGAGTTTCTGTTCTTAGATAAGTTGTGGCCTGAGATGCGACCGGAAGATGTAACTGCTATCATAGAGGAATATAATACGCGAAATCGAAGATTTGGAGGCTAGATGCTAGAGGGTATTGGGTTTGTTTTTTCAGTGATCGTAGGGTTGTTCTTGCTCGTACTGCTCGTCGTTGTGCACGAGCTCGGACATGCGATAGCGGCTCGACGTAACGGAGTAGTTGTCGAAGAGTTTGGCATTGGATTTCCTCCGAGAGCATGGGCAAAGAAGCTAAAAAACGGCGTTCTATTTACTATCAACTGGTTGCCGCTCGGTGGCTTTGTGAAGTTGCAGGGTGAACATGATGCTGCGAGCAAGAAGGGTGACTATGGTGCCGCTTCACTATGGGCAAAGACCAAGATCCTTCTCGCGGGAGTTTTTATCAACTGGCTTACCGCGGTCGTGCTGTTTACGGGATTGGCGCTATTTGGCCTCCCGAAAGTTATCGACAATCAGTTTTCTGTTGCAAGCGACACGACCGAGATCAATCAACCCGTAACAGTTGCTACGGTGAGTAAAGGTAGTCCAGCAGATACACTTGGCCTCGAGAGAGGCGATCAGCTGATTCGATTTGCGGGTCAGGCAGTAGAACGACCTAGTGATCTGTCTGATCTCACTGAACAGTTCAAAGGTAAGTCTGTTGAGGTTATCTATAAGCGTGATGGTAGCGAGAATATTGATCGGCTGACGCTTCGTGATGATAACAGCGATGGAAAGGGTTACTTGGGTGTTGGGGCTAGCCAACGCTCTAAGCTAAAAAGCACTTGGTCGGCACCAATCGTTGCGGTCGGCTTGACTGGCCAGTTGACACAGCTGACCTTTCAGGGCTTAGGGGATATGCTAGCTAAGCTTGGCACTGGTATAGTGGGGAAGTTTTCAACAAATGATCAGACACAAAAACAAGCCGATAGCGATCTCGGAACTGTAGGGCAAAGTGTTGCGGGTCCACTGGCGATACTCGGCATACTATTTCCTTCGGCGCAGGAAGCAGGGCTGAGCGAGCTGTTGTTTATGACGGCGCTCATATCGCTCGCTCTCGCCATCATGAACCTACTACCAATACCTGCCCTTGATGGCGGTAGGTGGTTTGTGACGATGCTGTTTCGAGTGATTCGAAGACCATTGACAAAAGATATCGAAGAACGAATTCATGGAACAGGATTCTTGGTGCTGATGGGGTTATTTGTGCTCGTAACCATAGCTGACATCGGTAAGTTTGCGGGCTGATGAGAGCGATCATCACAGGCTCACTCCTTGCGCTTCGAGAGTCAGTGTGGCTACTCTTCTGTTTCTTTATCGTTACGGCACTCGGTCTATCTGCGCTCGTATCTTTGTTGCCGCAGCTTAGGCCGCTGCTGGATACGAATTTAGGCGGATTGATTTTGAATTCGTCAGTTTATTTGATAGCGCTTGTTGTCACGACGATCCCGCTATGGTTGCCTCGGAACAGATCAAGAGCTGCAGAGTTGCTCGGTATCAATAAACTTCCGAAGCTGTCTATCGTATGGCAGCCGTTGGTGATGTGGGCGTTTTATATGGTAGCGACTACGGCTGCGGCGATACTTGTGAGTATATTTGTACCCTGGATTGATGGCGACCAAGAGCAAAATGTTG
>CALFQW010000088.1 GCA_937919305.1 uncultured Candidatus Saccharibacteria bacterium | reverse complement strand
ATAGGAGAAGTTGAGTTATTTCAGAAAGTTGCAACCAATGAGAGTGCAACAATAGTCCCGGCAGATGCATATATCGATCCAAATGATCTTTCGAGCTATAGTGTAGGCGGTACATGGAAAAAACTTCAAGAAGGGACAGACTTCACCATTGATCGTCTTTTAGGCTATATAAGAATTAATTCAGCACAAAATGCCATTGCTATCTCAAGTCCCGCTCGACCAAGGCTCAAGGCAGTGCGGCGATGTGTCTGATGCGTGTTCATCTGTGCTGCAGTGCCTGCTCTCGTTGAAGATGGCGATAAAGCGCGTCGAGTTGATGAGTGATCGTGGCGCTGTGGACGGCGATAAAGCGCGCCGTGTACTGTATTCGGCTCGCTCGGCTGGCAATGTCGTGGCGCTGCACATCGCGGGCTACACGGCTCGGCGAGCAATTTGTCGCTCGCGAGCAAGGACGCCGAGCTGACGGCTCCGAGTTGGCGGCGATGGCGAGTGCGGCGCAGCACAGCGGATGGCAGCGCGCGACGGAGACGGCGATGGTCAGCAGAGAAATAAGCGCAGCGATAAGCTCAAGGTTATGGCGCACGGGTATGGCTGAGACAGCGTCAAGTTCTTTCCGAGGCACGGAGCGAAGAAGACAGGTGATGCCCGAGGATTATGACCCTGCGCGCGATGCACAGAGCGAGCTGAATTTGGAGCAGATTACGATGAAGCATCAGGAGCACATGTAGGTATCAGGTCGCGGCTCAAGTCTCAAGCTGCAAGGTGTAGAGTTATAGGGTGTGATTGCGTGGATGTATTTGTATTTATTGCAAGATCCTTGCACGCCGATGTACATATAGCAAACTGAGGTTTCAAACTCTGGTCTCGAGGCGAACTAGTTTAGCTGCTGCGGCCAGGAATCCACATGTCCGTCTCATCTTCCGATAGGAAGTGGTGGACTAAAATCGTAGTCAACGGCTGTGATGACATGCGCCGGGACACACAGTGATGGTCTGCACGGCAGATGCAGTCTGCGTTGATGGTGGTTTCCCTATATCATG
>CALFQW010000087.1 GCA_937919305.1 uncultured Candidatus Saccharibacteria bacterium | reverse complement strand
AAAATGAGTGAGAATAGTCCCACTAATTTCAGTAAATTTATATCTTGCCATCAACTTGGATAGGGGTAAGTGATCTTGACTTGTATCGACGTTGGTAGTGCCAGCCCACCCCGCGCCGTGGTGGCGGCGGGGTGGGCTGAGCGAGAGGGGTTGGTCAGCTGGCGATGGTGCCGATGTTGACGGTGCAGTCCCTGCGCTCCTTGGAGGTGCTGGAGTGAGTGACACTGAAGACACCGGGGAACGTGTCGCTGGCGACGAAGACGACCGCTTCGTGGGCGCTGCCGGGGGCGGGGGCGGTGCCCGGCTTCGCGTGCGGCATGATGTCGTCCATGATGCGGTAGCCGACGGATGCCATCTCGCCGTCGGTGAGGTGGTGAACGCCCGGTGCGTCGCCTGCGCGGTCGCTACCGTCCACGGCCTTGTCGACCATGTCGATGATGAACGCCAGGGTGACGAAGGACTCCGGGGTTGAGCAGTCGGACTCCTCGCGGATGAGTCTCAGGGCCGTCTCGATCGTTGTCCTCGTCGCCGGACTCTCGGTTGGCGATGCCGGCTGAGCGTGGCCGTCGAGCGGTGCGCTTCCGGACGGTGTGACCACCGTCGCTGTGGATACTGACATGTGCTTCCCTCTCGGGTTGTGTCGTCGCCTGGGTGGCTTCAACTTATATCTGATCCTACTCCTGTGGAGACATGACTGCAAGGATAAAATGAAAATTATGCTGCTACAGGACTATCAGGGGCGTATCTGTAGCGAGCAACAATAGAGCGCGTAACGTAATTGAGAGTCTCGCGTTCTTGGTCGTCAATAAGCCCTTTGAGCTCATCCGACATGAGCTCGGCAATTATCTGAGATGGCTCACCTATGAGTAGCTCATCAGTATCGTGAACTATGCCCGCCCTGATGAGCGCATGATGTGCGATCGAGTCGACGTACACGACGGTTGGGTCAGAATATTCTTTTTCGGTTTCGATTAGTTTTACTTGGATCGGTAGCTTACAGCCATTTTTTATAAAGTAGCTATCGTGATTCATGTGCTGTTTTGGCGAAGACTCTTCGCGTGGTGATGACAGATATAGTAATAGCTCTGGCTGACGAGAACGTGCGCTTGCAGCAAGTGCGATGGTTTCTGGAAACAGTGATACATGATAGCTAGACGCTAGACTCGGAAGTTCTTGCATATCGTCCAGTATGGCTACGAGTGTGGCGTAAGTATCTTCACAATCATCTGTCGTTATTCTTTCACCGACACTTCTCTTCACAAATAGCGGTAGATATGCACTGGTCGTCAAAGCTTGAGTGTATAGTGTCGAGTTCCGGTTGCCCGTAAAGCCAAGGCCGTGATTTGCGGCGATACCTCCTAGTAAATCAGCGGCGTCCCCGATGTATTTACGTCTGAGGTCGGGCCCCATATCAACAGATTGATTGAGACCGTATTCGATATGGTGCCACGCACTGAGTAGTCGCCCTTCAGGATTTGCCCGTGTGAGTAAGTGTCGCAGACTTGCTTCGGCGTTTTCTACGGGGAGCTCCTCTGCAAGAGGCTGGGGCAGCTGTAAGCCTGGATAGTTATCGTGTATGAAATTCCAATGACCTCTGCGATTGCCGCGCTCAGGGCTAGGTTTGGGCGTCATTGTCTGTCTGACCTCCTATAGTGTCACGAAATGCTTGCAGTTGTCTGGCGGTCTCGCCGACTCTATAGGTGAGTGGTAG
>CALFQW010000086.1 GCA_937919305.1 uncultured Candidatus Saccharibacteria bacterium | reverse complement strand
GGTTGCCACCAATTCCAAATTCCAGACGAATATCGTATTTTTTTGCTATTTTGTTCTCAGGAATATCTTCGGTGGAATTTCGGTCGCCGCCATTCGCAAATATTAATTCGTCATATGGGTGTGTTTGAGCAATGATTTCTAGTGTATTAATAACCGTAGGGTCATCATCAATGGATAAAACTGTTTCATCCACGACACTTAGCGCACAAACAAGCCTATACCTGCTTTCTTGAGATAGGATGATTTTCCCTTTTTTAAGCAACTGTTGTTTATCATTGTTAACAATCACAAGGAGTCGATCGCCGAGTTCAGCCGCAGACTCCATCATATCTAAATGTCCGCTGTGTAATGGGTTAAAGTAGCCGCTTACTATGACTAATTTCATAATTTCCATTATATATTATATAATGTTGTAAATATGTGAAATATATACGTAGTATTATTCTACAATGCCCTACTAATGAAACGCTAATATACTAATAACTATGAAGAAATTATTGATTACAGGTGGTGCTGGGTTTATTGGTGCAAACTTTGTGCACTACACTCTGAAACATAACCCAGAATACGAAGTTACTGTCATAGACAAGCTTACATATGCTGGTAATCCTGACAATCTTGCAAGTGTCCTCGATAAGATAACATTTGTCACTGGAGACATATGTGATCGCAATCTGATAGATGAACTGGTTGCTAAAAATGATATAGTGGTTCACTTCGCAGCAGAGAGCCACAACGACAACAGCTTACGCGACCCATGGCCATTCGTCGAAACGAACATCATCGGCACCTACACTATCCTAGAAGCTATTCGAAAGCACAAAAAACGTCTCCATCACATATCAACAGACGAAGTGTTTGGCGACCTGGAGCTCGATGATCCAGATAGGTTTACCGAGACGACACCGTACGAACCATCGAGCCCATACTCAAGTACAAAAGCCGGCTCTGATCACCTCGTTCGTGCGTGGATACGTAGCTTTGGGATTGAGGCGACTATCAGCAACTGCTCAAACAACTATGGGCCCTATCAACACATCGAAAAGTTTATCCCGAGGCAGATCACCAACATCTTGAGTGATGTCAAACCAAAACTATACGGTACAGGCGAGCAAGTTCGCGACTGGATACATGTTGATGACCATAATTCGGCCGTCCACATGATCATCGAGGCAGGCGTCTTAGGTGAAACGTATATCATTGGGGCTGATAATGACCACGTCAACAATAAGATGGTAATAGAACTAATATGTGAGTTGATGGGCAAAGGCAAAGACTGGTACGAGCATGTCAACGATCGGCCTGGTCATGATATGCGCTACGCAATGGATAGCTCGAAACTTCGTCGCGATCTTGGGTGGACGCCGGTCCACACCGACAACGAGACGGGTATGCGCGATGGCTTATCGCAAACTATAGACTGGTATCGCGACAACCAAGCCTGGTGGCAAGCACAAAAACAAGCCGTAGAGGCAAAATACGCAGAAAGTGGTCAGTAGAATATGAGTGTCAAAACTACAGAAGTAAGTTCCCACGAAACTGATATACCCGGTCTACTTATCTTCAATGTAACCAAGGTTGAGGACGAGCGTGGGTATTATCAAGAAGAGTTTCAACAGGAGAAACTAGTCCAAGCAGGTCTACCGCCAAGCTTCACAACCGTACAAACAAACGTCTCCTATAATAAACTGGCTGGTGCTACGAGAGGCTTTCATGCCGAGCCTTGGGACAAATACATCACAGTCGTGAAAGGCAAAGTCTTTGCTGCATATGTCGATTTGAGAGAAGGGCCGAATTTCGGCAAGACTGTCACGCTAGAGATACAGCCCGAGACGTGTGTGTTCCTACCACAAGGAGTCGCGAACTCATTTCAGGTACTAGAAGATGACACCTACTATCTCTATAGCGTCAATGCACACTGGAGTGCTGAATTATACGATCACTACTGCTTTGCAAACCTGGCGGATCCAGAGATTGGAATAAGCTGGCCGATCCCTCTGAATAAAGCCGTTATGTCAGATCGCGACTGCAATCACCCTATGCTAACAGATGCAAAAAGGTTTACGTCATGAGCAAAAATATCTTTATAGTGGGAGCCAACGGTCAGCTGGGCACAGCCCTTCGTGAGCTCTATCCAGAAGCCGCGAGCGCAGATGTTGATGAGCTCGATATCACAAACGAAGCTTCTGTGATGTCCTATAACTGGTCAGGTATAGACACTGTTATCAACGCGGCAGCGTACACTAACGTTGATGGTGCTGAAACGACCGAGGGACGTCGAGCAGCGTGGGCAGTCAACGCAGCTGCAGTTGGTCATTTGTCACGGGCCTGCTCACAGTACGACATGGCGCTCGTTCATATATCGAGTGATTATGTGTTTGACGGTATGCAAGAAACGCATACCGAGACTGAAGCATTCTCACCACTCGGCGTCTATGCCCAGACAAAAGCTGCTGGAGATATCGCAGCGTCTCTCACACCGAAGCATTTCATCCTTCGAACAAGCTGGGTGATTGGTGATGGGAACAATTTCGTGAGAACGATGAAGTCTCTCGCCGAAAAAGGAATTGATCCGAGTGTGGTAAATGATCAAGTTGGACGAATAACATTTACTAGAGACCTTGCACTGGGAATCCAACACCTCTTAGAAAATGATGCTTCAACAGGGATCTACAATCTTACGAACGAAGGTGAGTCTGTGAGCTGGGAAATGATCGCAAAAGATGTATACTCTCTATGCGGGCATGATCCGGGCCGCGTGAGCGGCGTGACAACCGAGCAATACTATGAAGGTAAAAGTGGTATTGCGCCCCGTCCACTCCAGAGTACCCTCGACCTCGCTAAGATTAGCAAGACAGGTTTTACGCCACGCAATTGGCGGACTGCTCTGGAAGAATATCTAACCGAGTAATGAAACGAGAGGTGATATGAAAGGAATAATACTAGCAGGCGGCTCAGGTTCCCGTCTCTACCCTATAACAAAGGCCATTAGCAAACAGCTGATGCCGATCTATGATAAGCCTATGATCTACTACCCGCTAACAACGCTGATGCAAGCGGGAATCTCAGAAATACTCATCATTACTACTCCGGAAGATCAACCGGCATTTCAACGTGCACTCGGCGATGGTTCACAGTGGGGTGTATCCCTAGAATACGCCGTGCAGCCAAGCCCTGACGGTCTAGCGCAAGCATTCATCATCGGTGAAGAATTTATAGGTGACGACAAAGTTGCGCTTGTGCTGGGTGACAACATATTCCACGGTGCAGAGATGGATGAATCCCTGAAGCAATGCACCGACCCCGATGGCGGCATAGTATTTGCCTATCGGGTATCTGACTCAGAGCGATACGGTGTCGTAGAATTCGATGATGATATGAATGCGTTGTCCGTAGAAGAAAAGCCTACCCAGCCGAAATCGAACTATGCAGTAGTTGGTCTCTACTTCTACGACAACGATGTAGTTGAGATAGCAAAAACCATCAAGCCATCCGATCGTGGTGAGCTAGAGATAACATCCGTTAACGATGAGTACCTCAAGCGCAGTAAACTGAAGGTAACCGTACTCAATGATGGTGATGTCTGGCTCGATACTGGCACTATCGATAGCCTAACAGACGCGACTGACTACGTGCGTGTTCTACAAAACAGAACTGGTCAGATCGTTGGTAGCCCAGAGATGGTCGCCTATCAACAAGGGTTTATATCAGCCGATGAGCTAGCCGTCCACGCTGAATCTCTGAAAAAATCAGGGTAC
>CALFQW010000085.1 GCA_937919305.1 uncultured Candidatus Saccharibacteria bacterium | reverse complement strand
TGTTACTGTAGAACCTAAAAATGCAACACTCGAGTTGGCTGATAATGTCATTGGGCAGCTTCATGTTAGTGAATATAGTCATGATCATGTCAAATCATTAGAAGATGAGCTCAAAGTTGGTGATGTCATCGAGGTCAGCAATCCGTTGACCGGCGAGATAGTACGAGAGCCTGATAGTGTAAAGATATTCCCAAGCTCCCACTACGTTACTCCTCAAGACAAATTGCGAGGAGCGATTGAGCATATCAAGGATGAATTGAAGGAACGACTTGAGCATTTTCGCTCAAACAATCAGCTACTTGAAGCGCAAAGAATCGAACAGCGAACAAAGTTTGATATTGAGATGCTAGAAGAGACAGGGTTTGTTAAAGGTATTGAAAACTACAGTCGATACCTCACAAATCGAGAACAAGGAGAGCAGCCGGCGACACTGCTAGATTATTTTCCCGATGATTTTCTACTGCTAGTTGACGAGTCACACATGACGTTACCGCAAGTTCGAGGTATGTACAACGGTGATCGTGCTCGTAAAGAGGTATTGGTCGAACATGGGTTTCGCCTCCCAAGCGCACTAGATAACAGACCACTTACGTTTTCTGAGTTCGATAGACACATCAATCAAGCTATATATGTATCAGCAACACCTGCAGAGTATGAGCTATCGCACTCGCCGAAGCCGGCGCAGCAGGTCATACGACCTACTGGCCTCTTGGACCCGGAGATCGAAGTGAGAAAAATCGATGGTCAGATCGATGACCTTCTACTAGAGATAAAAGATAGGATATCAAACAACCAGCGCGTACTTGTCACTACCCTGACGAAAAGGATGGCTGAGGACCTATCGACCTATCTTCAAGAGTTAGATATAAAGACCGCTTACATACATAGCGAAGTCGATACATTAGAGAGAGGCGATATATTGAGAGATCTTCGTCTAGGAGTCTATGATGTGCTCGTGGGTATCAATTTACTGAGAGAAGGCCTAGATCTTCCCGAGGTTAGTCTCGTTGCGATCATGGATGCAGATAAAGAAGGCTTTTTGAGGAGCTCAAGTGCTCTGATACAGACCATCGGTCGCGCAGCACGACATGTAAGCGGTAGGGTGATTATGTACGCTGATAATATGACCGACAGTATGAAGCGTGCAATCGAAGAAACGGATAGACGTCGCGAGATCCAAGCTGTTTATAACAAGGAGAATAACATTACGCCAAAGGGTGTTGCTAAGGTGGTTGGTGATGGCTTGCGATCAATAATTCCTCAAAAAGATGATAAAAAAGCTAAAATCGACATCAAGAAGATACCAAAAGACGAATATCCGGCATTAATTCGAGAGTTGACAGCGCAAATGGAGCTAGCTAGTGCCAATCTCGAGTTTGAAAAAGCTGCAGAGTTAAGAGATATAATAAACGAATTGAAAGCAAAGTAAATCTACAGTTCTCTCCAAGATTATGCAAATTGTTTGACTGAACTTATTACGATAGAATAGTAATTATGACAAAAATTTCAAGAGATGATATTGCAAGCTTAGCAACTATGAGTAGTTTGCAGCTCGATGGTGATGAGGCCGAGGCGCTCACTGCGGATCTTGCAAACATCTTGGAGTACATAGATCAGCTACAGCACATCAATACTGATGGGGTTGAGCCTACTTATTATGTTCATGGTCAGAGCTCGGTAGTGCGGGAAGATGCTGTCAGCCAACAGGTTGGTCACGAGCAACTGATGAGTAATGTCCCTTTTTCGAATGATGGATCGATCGTCGTGCCAAGGGTTATAGAATGACAATTAGCGACGTACGAAAACGCATTGAAAACGACTCGGTTCAAGCAGTTGTGGCTGAGAGCATAACCCGAGCAAAAGACGACATGCATAATGCTTTGATTGAGATAGTTGAGGATAGGGCTATAGATCGATCTAAAGAGCTTGATCAAATAGATATCGCGGATAGAAAAAAACTACCGCTATTTGGTATACCTTTCGTCGCAAAGGATAATATATTGACTCGCGACTCACATAGTACTGCCGCCTCCAAGATTCTCGATAACTTCTCTGCACCATATCAAGCTGAAGCTATTGAGCGGCTAGAACAAGCAGGTGCGGTATGTATTGGCAAGGTAAACTTAGATTCGTTTGGGCATGGCGGTAGCACTGAAAACTCATTTTTTGGGCCGACACTTAACCCACATGACAAACGTCGAGTTGCAGGCGGTAGCTCTGGAGGTTCTGCTGCGGCGGTAGCTGCTGATATTGTCCCGTTTGCACTCGGAACTGATACCGGAGGCTCGATTCGTGAGCCTGCTAGTTTTTGTGGTGTTGTCGGCCTTAAGCCTTCATACGGTAGCGTCAGTCGATACGGTGTCATTGCTATGGCTAGCAGTACAGACGTAGTTGGTGTTCTAGCAAATTCAGTTATAGATGTAGAAGCGGTGATGAGGGTTGTCTCAGGTCGGGACAGTAAAGACAGCACTACTATTGACAGCCCGTATGATAAAACTGCGCAACATAAAAAACGAATAGGCGTGATAAAAGAATGGTTTGGTAATGGGGTAGATGATGAAGTTGAAAATGCCGTCACATCGACTATATCGAGGCTAGAAGGCCTCGGTTATCAAGCTGAAGAAGTCTCATTGCCTATCCTCGAAAGCGCTTTGGCCATATATTACGTCATTGTTCCTGCTGAGATAGCATCCAATTTGGCGCGCTATGATGGTGTACGATATGGCAATCGATCTGAAAACAACGAACTCAAAACAATGTTTCGCTCAAGCCGAAGTGCTGGCTTGATGCCAGAAACAAAGCGACGAATATTAATTGGAAATTACATCTTGTCGAGCGGATACTACGATGCATATTACAAGAAAGCTGCACAAGCAAGAACGCTGCTCTTGAGAGGGTTCACTGATATTTTCGACCAGTTTGATGCACTGGTCGGTCCAGTAGCGCCGACGAGCGCTTTCGAGCTAGGGCACAAATCAGATCCGTTGAGTATGTATATGATGGATAAGATGACCGTGCCCGCTAGCCTTGCTGGCCTACCTGCTATCAGCGTGCCGGTAAAAACGAGTGGTATGCCAGTAGGTATACAGATAGTCGCTGCACAAAACAACGATGCAGCGCTACTTACAATTGCAGAGGACATAGAGGCGGTGAATTCATAATGGACCCACTTATTGGCATCATGTTCGTTGTCGTGGTATGCATCGGCATAGGGCTCCTGATTCTGATATCGCTAACACGTCGCGGCGGTAGCTCACTTGATCAAGATAAGTATCGTAGCAACTGGCTGCAAATAACTCAAAAAAAGGGAGATAGTCCCGATAGTTGGCAGTTGGCGGTGCTCAACGCAGATAAGCTGTTAGATTCCGCTCTCCGCGAGAGAGGCGTAAAAGGTGATTCAATGGGTCAAAGACTGAAGAATTCTAGTGGATACCTGTCCAAGATTGATGCTGTTTGGCGTGCACATAAGCTCAGGAACCGTATAGCCCACGAACATGACATGCAGATAACGAAGCGTCAGACTGAAGACGCGCTGAATATTTTTCGCGATGCGCTGAGAGACTTGGGGGCATTATGAGCAAACTAGACAGAGTATTTGATAGATATACTCCAACGATAGGCATCGAATGTCACGTTCAGCTAAATACTCTCAGTAAACTGTTTAGTTCAGCGAGTAATGACTCTCGTGATTCTAGCCCAAATACAACAGTGAACGAAGTGTGTTTTGGTATGCCGGGGGTTTTACCAGTGCTGAATGACGGGGCAGTAGAAAGAGCTATTCGAGCTGGTTTAGCGCTCAACGCCGAAATACCTCAGCTCAGTCGTTTTGAGCGAAAGCATTATTTTTATCCCGACCTCCCGAAAGGCTATCAGATCACACAGCTTCAGGAACCGGTGATCGTTGGCGGCTATGTCAAAGTGGACATGAAAGACGGCTCATCTCAAAAAATTCGCATTCATCATGCTCACCTCGAGGAAGATGCTGGCAAATTAACGCATCCCAGCGGCAAAAACGTCAGCTACGTTGACCTAAACCGTGCTGGCACCCCGTTGATAGAGATAGTCTCGGAAGCGGATATGCATAGTCCATCAGATGCTCGTGCATTTGCTCAAGAGCTATATCTTCTCATGACGTATGCAGATGTTACGAACGGTGATCTATACCAGGGCAATATGCGGTTTGATGTAAATATCTCACTTGCTCCGAAAGGTTCTGATGAGCTAGGAACCCGTGCAGAGATCAAAAATATTAACTCGTTTAGAGCAGTAGAGAAGGCTGCAGAGTATGAATGTTTACGTCAAGCAGAGATACTCGACAAAAGCGATCTTGTTGTACAAGAAACCCGAGGATGGAACGAAGACAAACAAAAAACAATCGCTCAGAGGTCTAAAGAAGATGCCCATGATTATAGATATTTCCCTGATCCTGATTTGCCGCCGCTCATCATCGAGCAATCAAGAGTTGACTCGGTAAAGCAGAGTATGCCTACTCTTCCAAATGATTACAGATCTTCACTTGCAGAGCTAGGCTTGGATATATCCGTCGTGAATAGCTTGCTAGAGGATAGGGATAGAGCAAACATTGTTATAAATGTCTTAAAGATGAGTAACAAAGAACACGCTACACGCGTAGCGCATTGGCTAGTGAGTGTTTATGAGGGTCGTATCAAAGAGCTTCTGTCCACCGAGAGGCTTATATCGTTGTCTATGCTGATGAGTGATGGTGAGCTGAGCTCTACTTCTGCAAAACAGGTACTTCATGCAATGGGAAGAGATGACTCGTCACCCAGAGAAATTGCAGATGAGCTAGGGCTGCTACAGAACAACGACAAGGATGAGCTTGAACGTATTATTAGCGCAGTTCTTGAAGATCCTGCTTCAGAGAAAGTCATCTCTGATATTAAGAATGGTAACGATAAAGCGATTGGTTATCTAGTCGGTCAAGTGATGAAGGCCTCTAAGGGTAGCGCTAATCCGGGTCTCGTAAACAAAATAATACGCAGTAAACTGTTTTAGAGTTTTCGAGACTTGACTAGCCGGAGTATACTGTTTGACAGTAGACTTAACGAAAGGATGAGTATGGACGTAGGTTTAGGTGGATGGCTTGGAACTATTATCATCGGTGGCTTAGCGGGCTGGGCGGCATCAAAGGTCATGCACACCGACAAATCAATGGGCATAGTTCTAAATGTGGTCGTCGGTGTAGTTGGTGCAATTGTTGCCAATGCATTATTGCCATTGATTGGCTTGAGTGGAACTACGGATAGCTCAAGCATTGTTGTTAAATTCTTAGTTGCAGCAGTTGGCGCGGTAGTTGTATTGTTCATCGCGAAGCTCCTATTCAGTCGAAAATAAGTAGTAGCCGACACCGTTACCTGATCGGATGATATACTGTAGCTATAGTCCTATGATGACTATAGCTACAGTCATTCATTGACTATTTATTTTTAGAATAAAACTAGGAGGTCCCATGGACGCAATGCAAATACTCGTAATTATACTGGCATCTTTTCTTGCCTTATTCTTACTCCTCTCAGTTATATTGGTTATACTTTTGATAAAAGTCACTCGTCAAATCAAATCAGTCACAACAACTGCTCAGTCAGCAGTCGAAACTATCAACTCTGTCGCGGTCAATGTTAGCAAAGTTGCATCACCAGCTGTCGTAGCAAAACTCATCATACAGCAACTAAAAAAAGTTAAGAAGTAATCGATATAACAGCAAATGTTCACTACTCTGCATAAGAAGATAACGAAGATGCGTTCATCTTCTTCGAAGAAAAAAGAAGCCAATGCTAAGAGGGCTGTCTTGGAGGAGTTGTTCAACGATCTGTATACCGCACGTACGAAGATTTACAAGCTGAATTTTATGCGTGGCATAGCTTTTGGGGTTGGTAGTGCGCTTGGCGGGACGCTAGTCATAGCAGTTGTTGTTTGGGTTCTGTCCTTATTTGTGAATTTTCCTTTGATAGGGAGTTACTTTGAAAATGCCCAAAATTCTATAGAGGGAACTAGTCAAGAAGTACAACGTTCGGCTGAATAGTAACTGGTATAATTAGATATATGTCTACGGGGGGAGTTAAAACTCAAGTTTCTTTGCGTGCGTCGGACTATGTTCATTTGCATAATCATACGCATCACAGCCTTTTGGATGGACTGACGAAGGTTGATGAGCTAGTTGAGAGGGTGAAGTATTTGGGGATGGATGCTGTTGCCATGACGGATCATGGGACGCTTTCTGGGGCAATAGAGTTTTACAAAGCCTGCAAAGATCAGGACATCAAACCTATTATCGGTATAGAGACCTATGTAGCCTCTAGGACCATACACGATAGAGATCCTGCTAAGGATAAGGCAAGATACCATCTTATCCTGCTAGCTATGAACAATAAGGGCTATGAGAACCTTATGCGTCTTAGCACTACTGCATGTTTGGACGGAGTGTACTATAAGCCACGAGTTGATCACGAACTGCTCGAAAAATATAACGAGGGGATTATTGCACTTAGTGCCTGTGCGGGTGGAGAGCTTGGGGAAAATCTAAGATCTGGTAGCTATGAAGAAGCAAAACGAATTGCAGAGTGGTACAAAGGTGTCTTTGGGGATAGGTACTACTTAGAGATCCAAGATCACGATGACTGGGATGTGCAAAAAAAGATCAACGACGGTTTATTTAAACTTGCAGATGAGCTAGAGATAAAATGTGTCGTTACAAGCGACGCGCATTATATCAGTGAAGCCGACCAAGAAGCACATGAAATATTGTTATGCGTCGGCACGGGCTCGTACCTAGCTGATGAAGACCGGATGAGCTTAAAAGACTTCCATTTGCACGTCACAGATCCTTCGGAGATTATCGATAGGTGGGGCGCTAGATATCCGGAGATCATTACCAATACAAGGGCAATTGCAGATCGATGCGATGTGACGTTAGAGTTTGGTAAGATTTTGATCCCAACATTTCCAGTGCCTAAAGGAGAAACTGAGGCGACGTATTTGCAGCAATTAGTTTGGCAAGGACTTGCATGGCGATATGGGGAAGTAGGTCGCGAAAATATAAGCACCATGACCATAGATCAGTGCCGAGGGAAGCTAGAGACTGCGATCATCGAGAGAGCTGATTATGAACTAGGTGTCATAGAGAGCATGGGATTTAACGGCTATTTTTTGATTATTCATGATTTTATCAACTGGGGTAAAGAGCAAGGAATCATTTTTGGTCCAGGCCGAGGGTCGGCAGCTGGCTCTATCATCGCTTATGCCCTGAACATCACTGATCTTGATCCAATCAAGTATGATTTACTATTTGAGCGTTTCTTAAATCCTGATCGAATCAGTATGCCTGATGTTGATATCGATATCCAAGATACGAGGCGCAATGAGGTGATAGAGTACTGTGTACAAAAATACGGAAAAGAACGAGTCGCAAACATAACAACTTTTGGCAAGATGGCAGCGAGAGCGGCAGTTCGGGATGTCGCAAGGGTCTTGCAGGTCCCATATGTGGATGCAGATAGATTAGCAAAGCTGATCCCTGCGCCCGTTCAGGGGAGGCATATACCTCTCAAGCTGAGTGTAAACGATGACATTGATCTCAAGGCTGAGTACCAGGCTAACCCAGTGTCGAAAAAAGTTATTGATTATGCGATTAGGTTGGAAGGAACTATCCGATCTCATGGTGTACATGCAGCTGGTGTTGTTATCGCGCCTGATGACATCGTAAAGTTTGCGCCATTAGAAATGGCGCAAAAGGGTGTCGTAGCGACACAATACCCAATGGGACCAATAGAAGACCTTGGGTTATTAAAGATGGATTTTTTGGGATTATCAAATCTGTCAATCATAAACAATGCACTAAAGATCATTTCAAAAGTTTATGACGAAGAGATATCGCTAAGTGATATGCCACTCGATGACCCGAAGACTTTTGAGCTACTGCAGAAGGGTGAAACAACAGGCGTATTTCAGCTTGAATCTTCGGGTATGAAACGTTACTTGCGAGACTTGAAGCCAACAGAGTTCGAAGACATCATTGCAATGTGTGCATTGTACCGGCCAGGACCACTAGGAGCAGGACTTACTGATTCATTTGTAAAAAGAAAAAATGGACTCGAAAAAATATCCTTCGAGCATGAGTTAACTCGTTCTGCGCTCGAATCAACATATGGGGTCATTGTCTACCAAGAACAAGTGATGCAGATGAGCAAAGAGATGTCAGGCTTCACGGGCGGAGAGGCAGATACTCTTAGGAAAGGTATCGGTAAGAAGATTCCAGAAGTTATGGCCAAGATGGGTAAGCAGTTCATCGATGGTGCAGTCAATAACGGCGTGCCGCAACACGTCGTAGAAAAGATATGGAAAGATATCCTCGGCTTTGCTGACTATGCTTTTAATAAGTCTCACTCGGCTTGTTATGGCTTAATTGCATACTGGACCGCATACCTCAAAGCTCACTACCCTGATGCATTTATGGCGGCGGTTATGACGAGTGATCTCGATGATACGGACAGGCTGGCGATCGAAATAAATGAGTGCAAACACATGGGTATCCAGGTCTTGTCGCCAGATGTTAACCAAAGCTTTGTTGAGTTTGGTGTTGTTCCTAACAAACAACAAGTTAGGTTCGGTATGGCTGCGGTGAAAGGTGTTGGAACGGGAGCTGTAGAAGAAATACTGCGGGCACGAGAAGATGGTGATTTTAGCTCAGTGACTGATTTTGCAAGAAGGGTGAGTACTCGCAGTGTTAATCGCAAGGCGTGGGAGTCACTCGTCAGGGCTGGCGCTTTCGACACTATTGCCGATAGGTCTGATATACTTTTCAATCTCGATAATATCTTAGCTTATGGCTCTAAAGTACAGAGAGACACAGCGTCGAATCAAGCCGATTTATTTGGGGGCCTTGATAGCGCCGTTGAGATTCCAGACATCACACTGGAATCCGCTCCAGAGAGACATAGCGACAAAGAACGATTGCAGTGGGAAAGAGAGCTTCTTGGGCTGTATATCAGTGCGCACCCACTCGATAAGTATGATTCTTACTTCGAAGAGCAGACTGTGCCGCTAGGGTCGATCGTGCCAGAACATGATAAGAAAGCGGTTGTTGTCGGCGGTGTCGTTAGCTCAATGAGGGAGATTGTCACAAAAAGCGGCTCCAAGATGGCTTTTGTTCAGCTAGAAGACAAATCAGGTGAGGGCGAAATCATAGTATTTCCTAGTACGTATGAGGACATCTCAAGCAGACTAAAGCAAGACGAAGTAGTGAGGGTCGAAGGAAAGATCAGTAGTACTGACAGGCAGGGTAACAATCTTGGTGAAGCAAAGATCATCGCTGATTCTTTTACTTTTATCAGTGATGATGAATTGGATAATTACCAAGCTACTGGCAAAAAGATGAAAGAACTCAAAGCCAGGAAACAGTCTTCCAAGCCGAAAGTATCGAAGGGTGAGTCGGAGCAACGATATAGCTATAAGCCGCTAGAGGAAGAGAAGCCACAAAAGCTGTACGTCCGAGTAAAAAAACCAAATGATCATGAGCGCCTAAAATCACTGAAATTATTGTTGAATCAGTATCCTGGCGAAAGTGAGATCATATTAGTAATCGGTGACACGAAGACATCGGCGATGCGCTTACCGTTTCGAGCAGAGCTGAGAGATGAGCTCATCACCAAAGCAAGCGCAATCTACTCTAAAGAAGACGTGATCGTCAAATAGTTAACTGATATAACGCTATACCCGCGGCCACGCTGACATTGAAGGACTCTTTATGTCCAGACATCTTGATTTCGATGATGTCATCACACTCCGACTGCAGACTCTTGTCAATACCATACACTTCCTCTCCTAGCAGCAAAGCAACTTTCGACGGAACAGTGTAGTTTTGCAATAAGGTGGATGATGGTGACTGCTCAAGGCCTACGATTTTATATCCATTGTCTTTGAGAGATTGAAGTGGAGGAGCCGTAGAGTGCTCTATGTCGAGGTATTTTTCTGCACCGAGACTGGTTTTTTCAATTTGTTTCGTTTGGCGTTCGTACAAATGAGGCAGTCTTTCGTCATACTCTAACTTTGGATATGGTGAGTAGCCTGATATGATAACGCGCCTGACACCGAAGCCATCACATGTTCTCAGAAGTGCTCCGACGTTGTGCGTAGATCGAACGTTATGGATGAGTAGTATGATGTCTGTCATGCTATTACTATAACCTTTCATGATTCTTACGCTTATTTGATACAATTGTGTTAGTAATGGCGTCAGACTCCCAAGCAATCAAATACCGCGCTCAAGAAGAGCAAAGTACACAACAAAGGGCGGAGATATTAGGGCTCCAATATTTAGATACCCGTGAGATAGCTGAGACTGCACCGCTAGTAAAAGATCTCATGCCGACAGATGAAATGTATCGAGCTAGGATGGTGCCTTTGCAGGAAGGCAATGACCACGATCAGTACATATACGGTGTTACATCCGCAACCCCTCAATCTGTAATGCGGACTATGCGACAGAAGTATTCAGATAAAGGGCAAAGCGTTGCGTTCTTGATGATCTCCAATTTGGGTTATCACGACTTCATGAAGCGGTACGATCCGCCGAAAGAAGTCATATATGATGACGTAAAGATCGCAAAAGAGGGTGACAGCGACACGCTGAATCAGGTGTCACAGACTCTTGAGAGTGTCGGTGCAGATAAGATTCTTGATTATATGATTGATCAAGCAGATAAGCTGCATGCGAGCGATATACATATCGAGAATCAGAGAGATGCTGTACGTATACGATTGCGTGTTGACGGCGCCTTGCATCCCGTTGCTGAGA
>CALFQW010000084.1 GCA_937919305.1 uncultured Candidatus Saccharibacteria bacterium | reverse complement strand
AACAAAGGAAGTAACCTTCCCAGAAAAAGAATAAAATCCAAAAAATTCATATTTCTTTTCATCTGGTATAGATTTTGCGTAGTAAACTCGACTTGCGGATTGAATTGGTCCAAAAAAAGAACTTAGAGCCATTGCAAGAATAATAAACATATTTTTTTGATCAATTAGAAGAATTATGAAACTAATAAAAACAGCCGATGCTCACTGCGACATACCGTGCGGAATATACGAAGTTGATACGCTGCGAAACAGCGCAGAAACATGTCGGCGCATGGTAGAGATACTTCTAGATCTACAAGAACTCCAAGAGCACGAGCATTACAATACGTTCGTCCGAACCGTAATGAACAAGGAAAAGCATGCACAAAAAGTCAAAGATGAAGTATGCATACTCTGGACAGACTACTTCAAACCAGAGCACTTTGACGAGATCGATGGTCTTCACGATACTCTTCGAAAAACCGCTAAGCAGGCTAGCGTCGTGAAGCAGACTGTTAGTGTTGAGGAGGCTGAGCGGCTTGTTGAGATGGTGAAGTCAGTTTCAGATATTTTCCTAGAAACAAAAAAGTAATCTAGATATGTTTCTCATTCGGCGAGTGAATGGTGGGAGTATGTCGCCGACGCTATCTCCAAACGATGTCGTGATCTTCGCTCAGAAGGAAAAATACGCTGCCAATGAGGTAGTTCTCGTGAAGTTCCGCGGTAGAGAGGTCATAAAACGGATTGGTAGCATAAAAGGAGATAGGTGTACGATCGTAGGCGATAACTCGTTAAACAGTTATGATAGCAGGCACTATGGAACGATAAGCCAAAGCGCTATACTAGGTGTCGTAATGATGAAACTTCCTGTCGCCATTGAGCCGCCGAGATTACACAATAAGTTCGCACTCATAATTTCTAGATCGTTTGCGGTATTGTATATGACGCTCGCCGTAGTGCATCTGTTCAGAATTGATCTGCTTATTCCGTATGTTGCTAGTCGTTTGGGTCTGAGTATCTACGCCGCGTCATTACTTGTTGTTCTCGTTGTTGTATCCGAAGTTTTCGCTATACCATATCTACTGAGAATGAAACTCAGCTGGCTTGGGCATGTTGTGAGCGGCGGTATGGTAGTAGCTGCTCCTGCACTATGGGTATTCATGGTCTTCAAATCTGAGATTGCTGAGTTTTCGATAGCAGGTGAGATAGCTACTCCTCTTGGCGGCGGTATTACTTATCCATTAAGCATCGTTTGGTTACTGGCGGCAGTTGCAATGGTTGCGAGTCTAAGGTATTTCAGTTTATTCGATAAAAAACGAGGAAAAAAATGAAGACGGCTTATTTTTTAATTATCTCAATTTTTGTTGCGAGCATCGCTCTTATTGTCCCACCGAAGGTTTCAGCTGATCCCGGCGGTAGCTTAACGCAGGTGAAATGCGACAATGTCAGTGCGGTAGGTTTCACGGCGGGCAAGCTTTTAAGTGCAGGGAGCTATGACGTATATGTGAAACTAGGTAAGCGTGGTCAGTCGGCGAATGTCAACGCTTTTAGCATCAATCAGCCCAATAGTGAATGCTCCACACTTGTATCCGATAGTGAGATGAGTGGCGGTGAATGGCGACGCATCTCATCATTTACAGTTGATGAGCCACAAACTGTGATATTCCAACTGTTTTCTGATGAAATCTCTGCATCGCTGGATGCAAATAGACCGTCGATGCTTCTCATCAACAATGATAATCCGATTTGCTCACCCAACCCACAATGTGAACTGAGTATCAATGGCGAGGTCGCGGTGCTAGAGCCGAGTAGTGCATTATTGTCGACCAACTCACTGCGTCTCGTCACGGTTGATGACCCTAGGGATCTTGATGTAGAGGAAGTCCGGTACTTTCTCGATGATAAGCTACAGTACACTACAGAGACTCTCGAGCCGTTTGATATGAGGTATGCCGTATTCGCAGGGCAAGACATCACTCGTGTCATCGAATATGAGTCAGGTCAGCTTGCTATATTTGAAGATACTGTGCCCGAGTCATACACATCTAGCTTTGGTGACTTCATGTTTCGTGTATTGAGGGCTACCGGTGGGAGTACTATTTTGATTTCGACTCTAGTGGTCATCGCTGTAGCCGCCTTGATAGCTAGATGGATTATTGTTCGAAAGTTCAGGCAGCAGCAGTGGAACATTGATCATGGCTTAGCAACTAGTGATGCAGATACTATAGTGACAGATCAGCAGAGAGAGGAGATGTATAAGAGAGAGCGTATTATCAAGCTAGGCTCACTAGCGGCACTTGGTTTTGGTGCAATCGTTTTCACTATTCTTTCGATCGTCTTGATAAATAGCTTTGTGCTGAAAATATACAGAGTCGAAGGTGTTAGTATGCAGGATACTATTCAGGATGGTAGCTGGACTGCGGTGAATCGTATACCGAAAACAGTTGCGAGCTTAAATAGACAGCAGTATACCCCACAGAGAGGCGAGGTCGTCGTAGTGGATGCAGTGTATGGACTAACAGATACTACAACAGCAGAGGATAGCAAACAGTCCATCATAAAGAGAGTGATAGGTTTACCGGGCGAGAGAGTGACGCTAAAAGACGGCATCATAACTGTTTATAACAAGCAAAACCCTCAAGGATTTAATCCTGATCAGAATGCCAAATGGGCGGACACTATGAGGACGTCTGGCGCGAGAGAAGATATAGATATACAGCTAGGCAGCGACGAGCTATTTGTGAGCGGAGACAACAGACCAGAATCTATTGATTCTCGATACAATGGTCCTCTCGACATTCGGCGTGTAGTAGGCCCACTTTTGATACAACCCTAAAGAAGTCATTCATAAAACGCTTGTGCTTATTTATTTACGGGTGTATAAGTAGTGTTGTAATCAAATTAACGAAAGGTTTCTATGAAGGTCCACCACAACTCTTCAGAAGCTGGCGTAGCTCATCTATTGCCGATGCTTCTTGTTTTTGTGGCCGTTGTCGGCGTCCTAGGTTTTGGCGTCTATAGCGTGGTACAAAAAAATAGCACCGATGCTACCGGAACTGGCACAAGTGCGCTTAATAATAAAACGCCAACTGAGGCTATCAAAGATATCAATAATCTTGAGATACGCAATGACGAGAGTCTCATGAGCGCTGAGTCAACGTCTGTTGAGGCTGATGCGAATGACACAGACAGTAACGATGCTAGCGCAGAAGGGGTGGCACAATGATTTCTATATTTGCAATCCAAAACAAGCCCCTAGTCGCGACACTGTTTGCTATTGCTGCGGCAATGGTGGTATCTACCGCTCTGCCAGCACCAGTAGCTCAAGGGTACGCGAACAAATCAGCATTTTGTAATAGCCTCGATAATCGTCGCGCTAATTTGGTGGGCTCTGATGGGCGAATTACAAAAAAGATCAAAGATTATAACGCATTTATTGCTAAGTGGAAGAAGGGCCGCCAAGACAGGAGGGTGCAACTGGATAATGACCGGAGCACTCGATATGCTAATGCTGACTCACTCAGGAAGGCGCAGTACGACCGCCTAACCGCAGAAGCAGGAGATGATGCAACCAAGCAGGCGGCTGTAAAAGATTTCACGGCACGGACGCAACAGTCTGTGAGTGAGAGGCGAGCAGTTGATCAGCGCGCACGTGCGGCTTACCGTAACCAAGTTGACCAAGTCAGCAATGTCCACTGGGGCGCAGTGCAGAACGCTATGAAACAGTTGCGAACTGACGCTACGGATGCATTAAATAACGCACGTGATAAATGTAAGAACAAGAACCTTGATGGCAGTAAGATCAAGTCAACATTTGAGTCTCAACTTTCTAAGGCGCGTGAAAAGTTCAAGGCAACACGAACAAGTCTTGGTAAATTGAAGACAAAAGTTCAGCCCATCAATCAGCAGCGCATAGCGACTATCAGGACGGCTAACCAGAAATTTAAGGCGGATGTAGATAAATATATTTCATCAGTTAACACTGCTATCGCCGTAAGCAATGATACGGATGAGCCAGAAACACCAGTTTCCGACAATCTGACTTGTGCTGACGCAAACTTCACGCTTCATACCGATGGCAAGTGCTATAGGGTCGTATATGAGGCAGGATCCTTCAGCGGAGACGCTTGCGTGGATGAGGGGTACGTGTCAACTGACGGCCCAGCAGGCGCAGCATGTTACGAAGTCGTGGACGCAGTACCTACCACACAAGAACCAGAGGCGCCGGAACCAGAAACTCCAACGCCCGAGCTTCCTGAGACTCCGCTACCTCCAGCAACTACGCTAACTTGTCCTTCTGGCTACACGCTATGGAACAAGGATGAGAAATGCTACAGAACAGTTCTATCACAGGCTGCAGGCGCTACGCCGCAGAACTGTAAAGTACTCGCGAACTACTTCAAGCTGAACCTGGTTTATATATCAGGACCTGAGCGACTAGCTTGTTACGAAGTGAAGCCATCTACTCGTAGGTAACCCAACTTCTAGAGTTCAGAGTATGCAAAATATATACACCAGCCGAATGGCTGGTGTATATAAATTCCGTGATACATTGCTGTTATTATTTGAATCGGTAACCGTTCTTGCTCGTCACATTGACAGTACTATCGGTTGCGTATGATTCAGGTTTTTCCGTGTAATCAACCAAGTATACCCAACGTTTTTTGCCAAAATCTTCAAAATCTATAATGCCTTTTACTGAACTATTTTTACTATAGACGGGCCCAGCGTACTGAAAGTAGTTGCCGTTATCGATACTTGTCTGGGGGTTTCGATCAGCAAAGACCAGTGACATAGGTTTCTGAGTGTTATACGATTTTCCGTTTGAGACGAGCAGTGCACAGAAGCGTTGAGACTCTACCGTATCTTCATTTACGTATACTATCAGTGACCCAGTACGATCATCGGCTTTCATATATTGCTTGTAACCTTCGCCGCACGTACCCGCATTCGCTGCGCCAACAGCGTATTTTGCCCAGTATGTAAATCCTACGCTCCCGACGACTATACCTAAGAACAAAGCAACGCCGATAGATGCAGACTTAGACTGCAGAGACCACTCTCTCTTTTCGCTCCCTATGACCTTCGATCCTTTTGATTTTTTCTTTGATGCAGTCTTACCCATTTAACACAGTTCTCCCTAACTTGTTAAGGTTACTGTATAGTATTTCATCGCACGAATCAATGAATCACTCGTATGTATCTTGAGCCGAGAGTCACTTGTTGATAGAATAATCAGGTTGATTCTATTGGGGATTGGCCAAGCGGTAAGGCAACGGGTTCTGGTCCCGTGATCGGGGGTTCGAATCCCTCATCCCCAGCCATATAGAACACAAGCCAGGGGAAGTATATTCAACTCCATTTTGACCTCCGTTTTGGGGGTCTTTTTGGTTGGTTTGGTTACTATTATTTTGCATATCCCAAAATCTCCTTACTTAAACCACTATTTCGGGCTATCGCCTGTGTCAATTTGGTGTATGTAACAGATACAGAATTGTTTTTCAGGCTGATGCCAGCGAATAGTTTGGTTAAAATTATCCGTTTGTCGTCATTGCTTGTATTTTCGTCTGTGAATAGCCGTTTTGCGTCCTGCGATAACTCAATCGCTGCGATACCGGCCATGTACTTTTGCTTATATGTTTGGCTGATGCCCCCTTTCTGCCGTAGCAGGTCATTAATTTCACTGGTGAATGATTCGTGCTTCGTTCGGAACCGCTCTTCGGAGATCACTCCAGCGAGCTTGTCGTCATAAAGCACTTCATCCATCCGCTTGATACGCTCAATTCGTTCATCTAAGGCCTTTTGCGCCTCTTCCAGGTTGTCTACAGAGAGTTCAAAGTCTTGCCGCAACAGCGTCGTGAGCCACGAAATAACTTCCGGCGATGGACATATCAGGTCGCCCAACTTGCCCTGTACCAATTCAAGCACCGCATCCTCGCGTATAAAGCTCTGCGCCTTGCATTCAGGCAGCTTTCGCTGGCACGAGCCGTACATTCTTCCTTTTTGTAGCTGCCAGGTAACATTCTTGCCACAATGCTCACATATGAGGATGCCTTTTAGGATCGGGTTGTGTTTGCGGTATTTCTCTGGGCGATTGCGGGTTATTTTCTTCTGCACCGCATAGAACAGCTCTTCCGAGATGAGCTTCGGTTGCTTGCCCGGATATTCCTTACCGTTGAACCGGATAATCCCGATATAGTAGGGGAGTTATTGGTTTGTTGAAACACTTCCGCCGCTCCCCACACCCACACGTACTCCCAGGAGGGTCCGCAGTTCAGGGTAAACATGTTCCACCCTGTTGCCGGCAGCGTTATGGCTTCGCTGCCCGAACCGGATTTGGATCCGGACCAGGCTCCGGAGGCGGTACAACTGGCCTCCGAGGAAGACCAAGTCAGGGTGACCGTTGAGCCTTTGGGTGTATTAGCTGTATCCGCAGAAAAGGCGGCAGAGAGCTGCGTGCCGAGGAACAAAACCAGAAACAGAAAAAATCTTTTCATACCGAAAATAACTACTATCCAAATTCAAAGAATCCCCCTTATAACTCACCGTGTCAAGGCTTAACGCTGTAACTGGTGTCTAAACCCTAAAAGGTCCAGCCTCAGCTAAGATCTTAGCGCTTTCCAGTTCATAACACCCCAAGTGGAAAGCCGATCTGCACTCAAAACCGTGCTAAATACAACTAAT
>CALFQW010000083.1 GCA_937919305.1 uncultured Candidatus Saccharibacteria bacterium | reverse complement strand
GATTAGGTTCCACAATAACCTTTAAAGATTCCAATCCATTTTGTACCAGGTCAAAGCCGTATTGAATTTTTTCTAAAGGAATCCTGTGGGTGATCATATCCGCTATAAGGCCAATAGCGCTCACTAGACCAAATACTATCATCATCACTCTGATGTCATAGTTTTTGACGTGACCCATTTCATGCGCCATCACCGCCTCGAGCTCCCGATCACTCATGAGTTCGAGTATTCCCGTCGTAGCTGCTACGTGCGCATGTTGCGGGTCCCGACCTGTCGCAAACGCATTTGGGGCAGGATCGTTCATCACGTAGACCTTGGGCATCGGCATGCCTTCTGTGATCGCAAGATTTTCTACAATTCGATACAATCTCGGATTGTCTTTTTTCTGGATTTCTTTGGCACCGTTAAGCCCTAGTGCCATCTTTGCTGCCGCAAAATACTGTATGAGCGTGTAAACACTTGCCCCAACGAGAGTTCCCCAAAATATACCGACACTTCCATAGACAACACTCATGATATAACCAAGCCCTGCGATAACGAGCATGAAGATCATCATGATGATGAATGTGTTCCGTTTGTTCTTGCTTATTTCACTATACATATACCTATTATTATACTCGAGTTATTGCCTCAAAACTACTAAAAAGCCGCCTCATCCTGGGCAGCTTTCTAGATGTATTTGCTTCTAGTTAGAACTTAACGTCGACTGGCTTCTCAATGCTAGCCATGTCCTCCACTTCAAAGAACTCTTTCGAATTGAATTTGAAGAATCCAGCAATGATGTTTGCAGGAAACTGCTGTATCTTGGTGTTAAGATCACGTACTCCACCGTTATAGAACCGGCGAGCGGCCTGGATCTTGTCTTCTGTATCGACAAGTTCAGATGAGAGCTGCTGGAAATTGTCACTAGCCTTGAGGTCCGGATACGCTTCACTAACTGCGAATAGACTCTTTAGGGCTTGCTCGAATTGATTCTCGGCTTTTGCCGCTTCCTTCGGACCCTTCTCGGTGGCGCTTAGTACACTTGAGCGCGCCTCGGTGACATCTTGAAACACTTTCTTCTCGTGCGCAGCGTAGCCTTTTACGGACTCGACGAGATTGGGTATCAAATCAGCTCGTCGCTTGAGCTGTACGGTGATATCACTCCACGCTTCTTCGACTCGAACTCTTAGCGAGACGAGTGCGTTGTAAGTGATCCATACAAATCCAGCCAGTACAACAACGACGGCCAGTACTATCCAAAATCCTAACATTGTGTAACCTCCTTATGTCCTTAATGAAATTATACAGCAAAACAATGGTGCGCGGGGCGGGACTTGAACCCGCACGCCGGTTGAGGGCAAGGGATTTTAAGTCCCTCGTGTCTACCAATTCCACCACCCGCGCGTATTAGAAAAAACAAATCTGGAGGCACGTACGAGAGTCGAACTCGTCTAAAAGGTTTTGCAGACCTCTGCGTAACCGCTCCGCCAACGCGCCATAACAGATTACTTAGGTAGTATACCAGCTCATGTCAGCAGTGACGATATGTAGCATCGTGAGTAATACTAAACTGGTTTTTTGCGCATACTTTTGCAGTATACTAACGTGCATATCATGCTACACAAACTAAAGCAGGCGGCTCACGCACTACTGGCAATACCTAAAGAAATCCATGCCATCAGATATCTACGGCGAACAAAAGATCTTCGGATCAAAAACAGTGCCGTACCCTACGTATCTCAGTTTGCAACACCGGAGCTCATCGACGATATACTCAACGGCAAAATACCTGCCGACCAAGATCCAAACTGGGAAGTGTTCGGATATGAAACAAAATCAGAATCAGGCTTCTGGGCGACTCGTCAGTGCGGTGTCGCATGCGCGAAGATGTTGATCGACACAAGAGCAAAAACTGATGTGAGTATGGCTCAGCTTTGTAAGGAGTGCGAGATGATAGGTGGCTACAACAGAGCCATGGACACAGGCTGGTACTATAAGCCACTCGCGCAGCTGCTACGTAGTTACGGACTACGTACGAGCATCGCCAGTCACCTCAGTATCAACCGGCTAGTGATGTCTATAGCAAACGGTGCAAATGTTATCGCATCCGTGAACCCACAGATCATTCGTGATGATGAAAATATTACGAATACTGAACGCTCAGGACACCTAGTACTTGTGGTCGGGTTTGAGATAAAAAATCACCAGATCCAAAATCTGATCATTCACAATCCATCAGGCAGAACTAAGCAATCCAGAGTATTTGCGACAGTACCAGCATCTCGATTCATTAGCTCGTATGGCAAGCTCGGGATCATCGTTTACTGACGAGCGATAGTTATCTGGTAAGTCGAGTGCGCAGCTATATACTATTTGACTTCTGTTTTTTATGTTTCGAAATTGATAAGTTTCTATTTTTACGCTTGAAAAACAGGAGGATTACTCCAAAAATTAGGATTGCCGCTATAAGCGCAAATAAAGATAGCAGCATCCATGGTTCTATGGGCATATATTGATTCTCGCCCACTCTGATTGAGATGATAGGTAAATCAATGAACTGACTCTTCACTGTGCCGTCTTCATTGCAAAAACTTAGATCTGGATCAACTCTAGAAGTGTTCAACGCGCAGTGTTCTTGCGGTGTGATCCCGTTCATGTTTTCCATGAAGTAATTTGTGGCAAACTGGCAACAAATCTATACGACATCTGCTGCGATCGGCGGCTAAATAGTGTTCATGTATTTGTTTTCAACCTGCTGCTTGTTGATACCATTCGTAAGGTTTGTAAAGCCTTGGTTTTGCAGTATGTTAATAGCCACATTCGATCTACTGCCACTAACGCAATACAGTACTATCGCTGTATCTTTAGGTATCTCTTTGAGCAAATTAGCTTGGCCCAGCAACTCACTAGGAGGTATATTTAGCGCACCCTCGACGTGCCCTAAGTTATACTCTGAGGGCTCTCTGACATCTATGATTAAGAGCTTCATTGTGCGATAGTGTAGCACATCTCGCACCTCAATAGCACCCAGTTCGCAATCGTTTACTAGAGATGTGACTAGATATACCTTAACCTCGTATT
>CALFQW010000082.1 GCA_937919305.1 uncultured Candidatus Saccharibacteria bacterium | reverse complement strand
AGTTTGTAGTAGTTTTGATCGAATATATGCGTGCTGTATCAGTTTGGCTCGACAGATGTCTCGCATGATAGGCACACGAACATCAAGCCAATCAGTACGTACTAGATGATTGTGTTCGCGAGAAGCCTTGAACACATCGTGAGCTGAACGCTGCATCGACATGAGGGCTACAAGCTCTGGAGAAGTAGGTACAAACTTCGCGCCATGATATGCGTGCTCGCTAGTGGGCCAAAGTATGCCAGACCACTCAATCTGAAAGCTTGAAAAATTCGAAAGAGGGTAGAACTCCCTTTCGTAAAAACCAATCGTGCCCGGGGTAGTTGTCCGTAAAAAAGGGTCTCTGTTTTGTTGTAGTTGCTTCATGCATCGAACTATATAGGGGAGAGCTCACGGTATCTAGTGAAGTACACTTTCGTAAGTAGCTACATATTTACAATGCAGTGACTAACTGCTATAATCACCCAATATGCCAAAAAAGTTTTACCGTAGCAAAAAACAACGAATGATCGCTGGGGTATGTGGTGGTTTGGCAGAGTATTTCAACATAGATCCAACTATAGTACGGCTTGTCGCAGTTCTCTTACTCCTGCCAGGAGGTCTACCAGGCTTCATACCGTATCTCGTATTGTGGATCGTTGTACCCGAATCAAGCAAAGCACAAAAGGATATAAAAGATGGCGAAAAGCAGTAAATCAAAGCGGAAACTAGTTGGACTTGTTAGCAAAGCAAGTGGACACCGGACATACTACACGAAGAAGAACACCATGAACACAAGCGACAAACTAGTGTTAAAAAAGTACGATCCTCTGACCCGAAAGCACGAAGTATATGAGGAGACAAAGAAGAACCTCGGTCGGAACGAAGTAAAGGCTCGCAAGAGCTAAGCCACTATCATTGTTCAAGTTTTACTGCCGCCTCGCCATGGGCGGTAGTTTGTTTTTTACCATACGTATCTAATACTTCTGCTAACCACAAGCCCGCTCTCAACATATGCTCTAATAACTGCTTTGTTGGCATGCGGCCAGTACTGTAGACGATCAACACATCTTGCGACCACTCAAAATCCAGATGGGCGAAGTGGTGTGCAATAGTCTCAGCTGTTTTCGCATCAAGAATAGCGAGCACTTCATCGATTGAATCCGGAGGAGTGTACGCACTGAATTTCTGCTTGAACATAGAGCTTTCTCTAAAAAGGCTCTTTTCGATACGCGTCATCCGGGCGAATTTGATAAATAGTGTGTTATAGAACACCTCATCATGATGCCCGCCGTCCAAAAATACGTGATCATGTCGATACTTACTGCGTAGATCAAATTGCATGATGTACCACGTGTATTTTTCTACCGCATTTGACCCAGGCTGAGAGAGACTGTCTGTTCTCTTCATCAATACTGTATCGTAGTTATGCACGGTTCCTAGGCAATAATGCTCGTCCAAGTGCTGCGCAGAAACCGTAACCCCGCGCACCATGCGCTGCTCATCGTCATCATGATGCATACGACCGAAATACACCATATCGTAGTGATCAGCAAATTGGCGAAAGACAGATGCCTCAGAACTAAAGAGTGACGTAAAGCGCTTCTTAATACTCATTACCTACCGCAGGCGTTCCCACCACTCCTTACATGCTTATGATTTATCGTTAGTATAAGCTAGTGTTACTTATCGTGACAAGTTGTGCAGTCTTCTTCTCTGTGTGATTTTGTCATGAACAGTGTCAGAGCATGTACGAAACTGAAATAATCTAAGTAACAAATGAAGTCAGCTAACATTCGCAGAATGTGCGCTGGATACCCTTTGACTCTGAGATTCTTGTATTCAGCGATTGCCCAATTATGGCCAACAGGGATAACGACAATAGGTCGCGAGGGTCTATATGCTGGAATCCGTTTATTATGTAGCGTACTATGGATCACTTTTGCGACAAATTTTCCGTCTGCGATAGCAGTCTGCGCCAAGCCGGAGTAATCGGTGTTAGCGTTGTCTCCTATGACAAACACATCTTCATACGCCATAAGATGTTCATCGACCATGACGCGCTTGTTCTCTGCAAGCGTAAAAACATCGCTATTATCTTGAAAAAATGGATGATTTGACACACCAGATGTCCAAACGACTGTATGGCTAGGCATATCAACACCGCTGACGAGTACGCTGTTTTTGTTTTCTGACTCTACATTTTTATTCGTCATAACTGATACATTGAGGCTTAGTAGCTTATCATAGACAAGCTGACTGG
Organism: uncultured Candidatus Saccharibacteria bacterium; assembly: GCA_937919305.1. GTDB lineage: Bacteria > Patescibacteriota > Saccharimonadia > Saccharimonadales > Saccharimonadaceae > CALFQW01. Next base: position 7,370 of record CALFQW010000082.1, on the reverse strand, counting down.
CTTTTTCACTCATGCGCGGTAGTACTCTTGGAGCTGCTTCGATCAAATCTATCTGAAGTTTTTTGTGATCTATACCGTGCTTATCTGCGATTTGAGCCACGTAAGTTGCGAGCGCTGCCGATAGCTCAACACCTGTCGGCCCGCCACCGATTACGACATAATTTTTATCTATGTGCTTTTCATGAGCGAGAGCTTGGTGCAAGTGATTTTTGAACCTGTCGATTTCGGGCGCAGACTTGATGCTGTAACTATAGGTATCGAGGCCTTTGATGCCGAAGTAATTTGTCACGACACCTAAGGCAAAGATAGCTTTATCATAGTTATACTTGTCATCTTTGCCGATTATTACTTTTTGGCGTGGATCAATATCAGTTACGGTGTCGTGAACGATCTTCACAGTTGACCCATGAAAAACCTCATCGAGCTGTATCATCGATTGCTGTCTACTCCAGCCAGTTGCTGTGGAGTACAGCGAAGGGTACACGAGAAAGTGGTCCCTGTCACTGATGAGTGTAACCTGGCATTCTTTTAATTTAGCGGTTTCCAATGCGGCCTTTATACCACCGAAACCACCGCCCACCACAACTATCTTTTTTCTTTTGATTGGCACAGTATCCTTTCTAGGGATTATTTCTCTTATGCTAACAAAAAATATTATCTGAGAAAAGTTACTACTAATACTGCTATACTAGACATAAGATTTATGGGTAGATACATGCTGCATATCTGGGTGCCGATTGTCGTCTTATTATTAGTAGGTGTAGCGATATTCCTCACTTCTAGAGACGCAACTTTCCAGTTACTTGAGTCCAAGGGTTTGATTGCTCAGCAACAGAAAAATCTATTCATTTTTGCGACGCTCATTATGACCGGCGTGAGCGCAGTCGTCTTCGCACTACTCGCAATCATCGCTAGGCAATATAGCGCTGCACGCAGCGTGAGTAACCGCTACAGCCCAGAGTGGGCATCAAGCAAAGCCCTTGAGTCACTGTGGTGGGGTATCCCGATTGCAATCATCATTGTGCTAGCAGCTGTAACGTGGCAATCATCACATGCTCTAGATCCGTACAAACCGATCGTTTCCGATAAGACACCGGTCAATGTGCAGGTTATAGCGCTGCAATGGCGATGGCTGTTTATATATCCCGACCATAGTATTGCTAGCCTGAACGAACTTGTCGTTCCAGTAGATCGTCCGATCAACTTTGTGATAACTAGTGACGCCCCTATGAATTCCTTCTGGATACCGCAGCTAGGAGGGCAGGTATACGCAATGTCAGGCATGAGCACACGGCTGCACTTACAGGCTGACCGGGTGGGTGTGTACAGGGGTACTTCCGCAAATATCAGCGGCAGAGGGCACGCCGACATGAAATTTACCACGCGAGCAGTAAGCGAAACTGAATATACCGAGTGGATATCGAAAACAACACGAACTAACAAAACGCTAACTGATCAAATGTATAATGAAATCAGAAAACCAACCATTGATCGTTCTAGCGATCGCTATGTTGTATCGAACGCTAAGCTCTATGATGATGTAATATTTCGATATACCCAAGGTCATATGTCTCATGGAGGAGCACACTAGATGTTAGGACGACTAGGCTGGGATGCACTTCCATATGATCCTGTAGTGATAGGCGGAGCGCTGTCCGTTGTAGGTGGATTGGTCGGCATCATCGTACTCATAACCGTACTTAAGCGGTGGAAGTGGCTCTACAAAGAGTGGCTGACTAGCCTAGATCACAAAAAGATTGGCGTTATGTACATTGTCGTTGCTCTCGTTATGTTGATACGCGGTCTCGGAGACGCACTGCTCATGAGGCTGCAGCAGATTATTGGTTCTAACGAGGCAAATGCTGTCTTAACGTCAGAACACTTTCAGCAAATATTTACAGCTCATGGGACGATCATGATCTTCTTTGTGGCGATGGGTGCGATGTTCGGTATCATCAACTTAATCTTGCCACAGATGCTCGGAGCCCGCGATGTAGCATTTCCATTCCTGAACTCTGTTAGCTTTTGGCTCTTCTTCAGCGGAATGGCACTCGTCAATACATCCCTCATTATCGGTGAATTTGCCGCAACGGGATGGATGGCATACCCACCACTCTCAGGCCTCGAATACAGTCCGGGCGTCGGTGTTGATTATTGGATATGGTCCATCCAAATAGCTGGTATAGGAAGTCTTCTGTCAGGGATCAACTTCATAGTAACAATACTCAAGGAGCGTGCCCCTGGTATGAGTCTCATGAAAATGCCGATTTTCGCTTGGTCTGTGCTCGGCGCAATGATACTGGTAGCATTTTCTTTTCCAATTTTGACCGGGACTTTAGCTATGCTAAGTCTTGATAGACTCATGGGTATGCACTTCTTTACGTCTGATATGGGGGGTAATCCTATGATGTATATCAATCTCATTTGGGCATGGGGGCATCCAGAAGTGTACATTCTTATTCTTCCAGCATTCGGAATATTCTCTGAAATAGTAGCTACTTTCTCCGGAAAAAAATTATTTGGCTACAAATCGATGGTGGTTGCTATCATGGCTATTACTTTTTTGAGCTATGTAGTGTGGTTACACCACTTCTTCACAATGGGTGGCGGCGCAAACGTCAACGCATTCTTCGGCATCATGACGATGGTGATCGCAATCCCGACTGGTGTCAAAGTGTTCAACTGGCTCTTTACTATGTATAGAGGTAGAGTGCGGTTTACCAGTCCAATGTATTGGTTTATGGGATTTGTTGTCACATTCACTATCGGCGGCATGACAGGAGTATTGCATGCGATACCGGCTGTAGACTTCCAGCTCCACAACAGTTTGTTTCTCGTAGCGCACTTTCACAACATGATCATTGGTGGGGTACTGTTTGGTTATTTCGCGGGACTGACATATTGGTTCCCGAAGATATTTGGTTTCAAACTCCACGAAGGCCTTGGTAAATTGGCCGCGTGGACATGGATCATAGGCTTTGTGACTGCATTTGTGCCACTGTATGTACTCGGCCTCATGGGCGCAACTAGACGGCTAGATCATTATGATGCTTCATTAGGGTGGCAAGGACTATTCATCGTTGCAGGCATCGGAGCAGTTATTATTGTCATAGCAGTAGGTATACAGCTATTACAGATTGGCTACAGTATCTGGACGAGAAAGCAGCGGATAGATCATAACGGAGACCCCTGGGATGGTCGTACACTCGAATGGTCGACGACTTCACCTTCTCCAAGTTATAACTTCGCTGTCTTGCCACAGGTAAAAAGTATTGATGCGTTTTGGTATCAAAAGCAGGGCAATGAGAATAAAAATGAAATGGAGACTTTCCAGCCGTTTCATTTACCCAAAAATTCTGGGATAGGACTATTTATTGGTATCCTCTCCACAATTGCAGGCTTTGGTATCATCTGGCATATATGGTGGCTTGTTATCATTGCAGCAGTATTGATCATCTACTCTATCGTTCATCGAGCAAACGATAGAGATACAGAAATGCTTGTCACAAAGAAAGATATTCTGAGCGAGGCCATGGGATGAGTCAAGCGAACACATCAATCGCTCCGCATAACGACAAAAGCTCACTTGGCTTTTGGATCTACCTCATGACAGACTGTGTGCTATTCGCTAGTTTGTTTGCTACCTTCGCAGTCCTTCGAAACGCAACAGCGGGTGGGCCAACCGGTGCAGAGCTTTTCGATCTAAACTACATACTCATTGAAACGCTAATACTCCTGGCAAGCTCATTTACGGTCGGTATGGCACTTCTCGGTTTCAGAGTTGGTTCGAAGAGGATAGCCTTATCAATGCTTGTACTCACTGGCTTATTGGGAGGTACATTCCTAGCACTTGAGATCAACGAGTTTCAACACCTGATACATGAAGGGTTTACGTGGCAGACCAGTGCGTTTCTATCGAGCTTCTTCACGCTGGTTGGTACACATGGACTCCACATAGCCATCGGGGTACTTTGGCTAGTATATCTTGCGGCAGCTATATACAGACATGGCCTCGACTCCATAAATAAGAAAAGGATAGTGCTCTTTGCGCTGTTTTGGCATTTCCTCGACCTGATCTGGATATTTATCTTTTCAATTGTTTACTTGGGGGCAAAGTTCTAGCATGAATGATTTCGATAGAGGCACTAGAAAACTGTTCATGGCTTACATTATAGGGTTCGTTTTTTGCGTTACCCTAACGCTGGGCGCTTTCCTTAGTACGATACTATTGTCCGATAACAAACATTTTGGCATAGCAATTATCGCTGTTCTCGCAGTGCTTCAACTTATCGTACAGCTTGTTTTCTTCTTCCATCTAGCAGAAGAGGAACGACCTAGGCTCAATACAATCTCATTATTGTTCATGGCTATGGTAGTAATCATCATAGGATTCGGATCGCTCTGGATAATGTCAAACCTAAACTACAATATGATGCCAAGAGACATTGATAACTATATCCAGGAAGAAGAGAACATTCGACCGGAAAAGAATCATAACAGCAATGGCCATCATCGATAGCGTTTCCAATCGCCTTCGACTGTATTATGTCCTCATAAAGCCAGGTATTGTTTATGGAAACGCGCTCACTGCAATAGCGGGCTACCTATTCTATGGAGCTATCGATGTAAATAGCTTCATGGGCATGCTAATCGGGCTAATGCTCGTCATGTCAGCATCATGTGTGTTCAATAACATCATCGATATCGATATCGATAGAGAAATGGCCAGAACAAAAAAACGCCCATTTATATCAGGGCAGGTTAGTGTCCGTGAAGGTTACTGGTTGGCATCTGTACTACTCGCTACAGGTACAGTAGCTCTAGCTTTGCTAACAAACCTGCTAACAGTTTTTTTGAGCTACGTTGGGTTTATCGCGTACGTGTTTCTCTATGGTTATGCAAAACGCAGGACACATCACAGCACAATCATCGGAACTATATCTGGTTCGATGCCGCCGGTGATAGGATATACGGCTGCATCCGGCAGACTTGATACTACGGCGCTCATTTTGTTTCTTATCCTGGTATTTTGGCAGATGTCACACTTTCTATCTATAGCGATATTCCAGCGCAAGGATTACAAAAAAGCGAACATCCCTTTATTACCCATAGTAAGGGGAGTAGATGAAACCCGTAGACAAATCATTATTTATGCCTTATTGTTTATCATTTCTTGTGTAGCTTTGTGGTTATTTGGAGGTGCAAGCCTGTTATGGCTTGTTGCCATGTTCCTCGCTGGGGGCTACTGGCTAAAGCTTTGCCTCACGAACGCATCAGATATTGATATATGGGCGAAGAGACAGTTTCGTTGGTCGCTATGGGTTTTACTCATCCTGTGCGTTTCCTTGATTATTAGCGGCGTAATCTGATATGTATTGACATCAATACTTTACTTTGGTAAAGTATCTTCATGATGAACGTTTGGCAAAAAGACCTACCGCAGCAATTATCCCTCACATTAGCCAGCATAGCCGATGAAAAAACTATGCAATTGTTTTTGACTGACGTACTTACGCAAAAGGAAATTATCGAAATAAGCTCACGTCTCGAAGCAGCACTTATGTTACAGGCAGGAGAAAAATACGAAGATATAATTAGAAAAACAAGGCTCAGCACACGCACCGTTGCGAGAATCCGTGAATGGTTAAAAAACGGAAGCGGTGGGTATCGAATTGTATTCGAGGCCGCCAACTGCAAAGAGCATTCCCAGCATATGTCGCCAGCAGATGCTGAATAGGTAATCCCTATAAAGAAAAAGCCAGCATCTCGCTGGCTTTTTATGTATTTACTAAAATTATGGAGAAAATACTAATGATCGAAAAACAAGGCTTGATGAAGCCTCAAAGCGCAGACTTACCCATGACGCAAATCATACAAGTATACCAGAGTGCATTTGCCGGTGAGCCGTGGAGAGAAGTGACTAAATGCCCAGATAGACTACAGAGATGTCGAAGCGGCCTTTCAGCACTAGAAATGAATGAGGTATGCGGATTATGTCAGTTGTCGCCTAAAGAAGAAGCGTATACGGCTTCTGAGTTGACAGAGCGCTTCAAAAAGCTCAGTCAGAAGTTCAAGAGTGTTTGGTACGTCGAACAAAAAGAAGACGATGTATCGCTCGCTGCTTATGCATGGCTAGCGACACCTGATGAAATAGCAGAGGAAAAATACTCCGATACAACACGAATGTCAAAATGGTTATCAGATCTTCCCGAGCGGCCCATCGTTTGGCTGGATGAAGTATTCGCAAACAGAGCCATAGTAGAGAAGGGTGGTTTGAAGAACTTTTATAGCTGTATCGATGATATGTTGCGTTACCTGGGATCAGACTGTCTAGCATTTAGAACCATCAGCCCTCAGATGATAGCTGCCACTGTGCGTGATTTTCCAACAAGTGCATATATATTCGCAGGCGATAGAAACAGAAGTGATATTGGGGCAGTCGAAACTGCTGGTTCAATACCAGACTGGAGGGACCTAGTAATTATTGAAATGGAGAGGGGTGATATAGTATGAAAATACTAGTTATAGGGGGCATGCACGGAAATGAAATGCTAGGTATCGACTTAGTACGCTCTCTCCAGCAGAAGCCAATACTTGGCATCGATTATTGCATTGCAAACCCAAGAGCTGTTGAGGCATCAACTAGATACACGTCAGAAGACTTGAACAGGTCGTTTCCTGGCAAAGAAACGACGGGCACATATGAATCGGTTCGAGCGCGCTCATTGTTGCGCAAAGCTTCAAGTTACGATCTAGTGATCGATTTCCACAACACGTATTGTCCCAATAACGACTGTGCTTTTGTCGGCGAGAAGGCTGAATCCCTTCTGTTTGACGTAGCTGCTTATTTCAACCTGAAGAGAGTTGTGGTCGCGGATTACGATTGTATCAACAAATACGCTCAAAACTGCATCTCGGTCGAGATCAGTGTCTCAAGTCCGCAAAATAGTGTTGCCATATGGCGTCAGAAGCTGGCTGCGCTAATAAGAGAGGGTGCGACGGAGCAAAAGGCTACTGTAGAAAAGTATCGATTCGTTTATCGCATGAGTCTAGAGGATAGAGATCAGTATAATCTGGCTGAGAAGAATTTGAGGGCATTTAAAGCACTCGATGATGACACTGCGCAAAAAATGCGTGTTGCAAGTCCAGCATATCCCATCTTCATAAACGATAAGTTCACTCCTTATAATTTTGGAGGGTTACTGAATCGGTTACCTGATTAAAAAAGTCCCGTCATAAGACAAGACTTACTGTGGCAGGGGAGACAGGACTTGAACCTGCAGCCAACGGTTTTGGAGACCGCTACTCTACCAATTGAGCTACTCCCCTATAAAAGTGCAGTATTCAGTATATGAGCCTGATAGCGTACT
>CALFQW010000081.1 GCA_937919305.1 uncultured Candidatus Saccharibacteria bacterium | reverse complement strand
CATACCTTTTGCCACTGCGTACTCGTCCATCGTCTTGTGGTAGTCGAGGTGGTCTTGGGTGAGATTTGTCATGATGGCGCATTCGATCGGCACACCAGCGAGCTTGTGCTGGACGAGCGAGTGCGATGTTACTTCGAGTATCACGTAGTCAACACGCGCTTTCTTGGCATCTCGGAAGAATCGCTGCATCTGAGCAGTGAGCGCAACTGTTGCGTTCAGTTCATTGAGTGTACGCACTCCAGCAACTTCTATGACTGCCGTGGTAAATAGCGCCGTCTTGTGCCCAGCAGCCTTCATGATCTCGTTGAGGTAGACGGCGGTCGTCGTCTTACCGTTTGTCCCGGTGATAGCGATCACGCGGAGATTGCGAGCTGGAAATCCATACCGTGCGCCGACAGCTTTTGCTCGCGAGCGTCGGTAAGTCTCTTCCAGGCCACGCACTGCCTTCTGTGGGACGTATTTTCGGACACCTCGAACTAGTCTATCTTTCATGTCATCAGTGTAGCAGTAAATGAAAAGAGGCGGACCCCCTTTTCAGGGGATCCGCCGGGTGTGACGTGGAGTTCAGGGCTGCTTTGGCGGAGTCCACCGTTCCGCCTCACGGATGATTTTTTGGATATCCACGCCCGACTTGTCCAGTAATTGCTTCACGTCAGATCGCATCAAGAACGCACGTGCATTTTCGATGTTCTCAAGGTAGTCGCTGGCTCGAAGCCCAGCATATCCAGCGTAGCCGCTAGTTAGCCGTAGCTGCAGGGTCTCGACGCGATAAGCCCATCTGCCGGCAAACACATCGTTGACCAAACGCTCGATTGCGTTATTGCAGCCAATGACCAGCCCTTCGAACGGCTGTTCGTCGGTCTTTTTGCTCGGAATGAAAACATTGTCGTGATGAACCATCATGAAGTGCGCCGCCTTGTTCCATGCGACATTGAGTCGTTTAAGAGCAAAAGCGAGCTGCTTCTTGAGAATCACGGTTCTTGTGTCAATGACCAGGGCGGGCCCGAGTCTCAAGATAACTACCGTAGAAGCAAGGGCGAGAAAGATCTCAGTGACGATGTGCATCTGGAACTCCTAGTGTACGTCCGTCCCGTCCGGGAAACGGAACAGGGATTGGATACTGATATTATAGCAAATTATGTATATATTGTCAATACTACCCCAATCTGTTGTATAGTAGTGGAGATATGAAAATCCTTGGGATAGAAAGTAGTTGCGATGAGACTTCTGCTGCCGTCGTCGAAGACGGCACGCGGCTGCTGAGCAATGTCGTACATAGTCAGATCGACATACACGCTGTCTACGGTGGTGTTGTACCAGAAGTCGCAGCTCGATCACATCTCGAGGTGGTGCTGCCAGTGATCGACAAGGCGCTCGCTGACGCGAACACTGACTGGGATGGTATCGATGCGATCGGCGTGACATACGCGCCCGGACTCGTCGGCAGTTTACTCGTCGGCTCACTTACCGCCCGAACTATTGCCCTGCTACGTAACAAGCCTCTCTACCCTATCCATCACGTCGAAGGACACGTCTACGCAAATTGGCTCATAGAGGACCACGAACCGCCTCGATTCCCCCTGCTTGCTCTCATCGTTTCTGGCGGGCATTCACAACTCGTTCTCTTTCGTGGTCATGGTGACTATGAACTGCTGGGTCAAACGCAAGACGATGCAGTCGGTGAAGCCTTCGACAAGGTAGCAAAGATCATCGGTCTACCCTACCCTGGCGGCCCTTCTATAGCCCAGGCGGCCGAAGAGGGTGATCCGCATGCTTTCAAGCTGCCGAAAGCTCGCATGCAGAATCCGTATGATTTTTCATTTTCTGGCTTGAAGACAGCCGTTTTGCGAACTGTTCAGTCAGAGGTGGGCGTCGGGTACGACTTCCCTTCTCATCAGCTGCCAGGCAAGGTAACAGAGAAGCTACGGCGAGATATAGCTGCAAGTTTCCAAAATATCGCTGTCGAAACACTAGTCGATAAGGCTGAGCGGGCGTTTCAAGATCACTCCCCTGCCTCAGTTGTTATCGCAGGGGGCGTCGCGGCAAGCCAAGAGCTCCGACGTCAGCTCAGCGAGCGCCTCCCCCTCGAGATCAACTACGCACCTATGAGCCTCTGTACAGACAATGCTGCCATGATAGCGAGCCTCTGCTATTTCTACGCACAGAAGATGCCAGCTGCCGACCCACGAGCGGGGGAGGTCATTCCTTCTTTGTCTATGACCAAGACAGCCTGGTCTTAACCTAACCCTAGCTCCTAACAAACAAATTGCCCCTCCCTGCTTGTGCTATAATTACTGATGAAAACAAACACGTGAGTAAACAGAGGGTTTTCAGAGAAGCTGCCATGCAGATCTGTTAAATTTTGTTGTGTTCACGTGAAAGATACATATGAATTTAGCCAAAGTATACGAACCAGACCAGTACGAGCCGAGTATCTATGCACTATGGGAAAGTAGTGGCGCGTTCAAGCCGTCTGGCAAAGGTGTTCCCTACGGTGTTGTCATGCCACCGCCAAATGCGAACGGTAACCTCCATATCGGCCACGCCCTAGATATGAACCTCAAGGACATCCTGGCACGTTATCATCGGCTCAAAGGCAAAGATGTAGCGTTCATACCGGGCTCCGATCATGCAGGTTTTGAGACGTGGGTTGTGTACGAAAAAGAGCTCAAAAAACAGGGGAAAACACGCTTCGACTTTTCACGTGAAAAGTTATATAGCGACATATGGGACTATGTTGCTGCACGGCGCGGCGACATGGAGCTACAACTCCGCGCTCTCGGGGTCGGCGCGAGTTGGGATGATTCCGTCTTTACTCTTGACAAGAAGGTAATAAAAGTTGTATACGATACTTTCAAAAAAATGTGGGATGAAGGGCTGATATACAGGGGCGAACGTATAGTCAATTACTGCACAGAGCACCAGACCAGCTTTGCTGACATCGAAGTTGTTCATAAGGATCAACACGACAAGATATGGCAACTCGCTTATCCACTCCTCGATACGATAGGGGAGATCATCGTTGCAACAACCCGACCAGAGACAATGCTCGGTGACACTGCTATCGCTGTTCACCCTGAGGACGAGCGTTACAAGCATCTGATAGGGCAGTCTGTTCTGGTACCTGTTATCAAGCGCGAGATACCGATCGTCGCCGACGATGCCGTTGCGATGGACTTCGGCACAGGAGCAGTGAAGGTAACGCCAGCACACGATCCTCTCGATAACGAGATCGGTAGTAGGCATAATCTGCCGGCGATACAAGTCATAGGACGTGATGGTAAGATGACGCGCGAAGCTGAGGCCTATGCTGGCATGAGCATAGATGAAGCAAGACAACAGCTACTCGCTACTCTCGAGACAGAAGGTGTTGTGCGGCATGTGGAGGAGTATTCTCACTCGGTAGGGCACTGTTACAAATGTGGTACGCGCATACAGCCACTCATGATGGAACAATGGTTCGTACGGATCGAGCCACTTGCTGCAAAGGCTATAGAGGCGCTCGAGAAGGACGAGATACAGTTCTACCCTCATACGAAGAAAAGAGAGCTAGTGAATTATCTGTCCCAGCTACGCGACTGGAATATATCCCGTCAGCCGGCCTGGGGCATACCGATACCTGCGTTCCAAAATGTCGATGAGCCAGAAGACTGGATATTTGATGCGCGTGTCGATCAGCCGACTATCGAGGTCGATGGCAAGACGTATCGTAGGGAAGAGGACACCCTGGATACTTGGTTCAGTAGTGGACAATGGCCATATATCGTGACCGACTACCTGGAACAGGGAAAGCTCAGCAAGTTTTTCCCAAGTGCCGTCATGGAGACGGGAAACGATCTGCTCAGGGCTTGGGTGTCACGAATGATCATGTTCAGCGTGTATCGAACAGGTCAGGTACCGTTCAAGGATGTGTATATGCATGGCATGGTCAACGACGAACACAACCAAAAGATGAGCAAGAGCAAGGGGAACGTCATCAACCCCATGGAGATCGTTGGTGCTTACGGATCAGACGCACTTCGTCTCGGTATCGTGGCAAATCGTAGCGCAGCACAAAATCAAGCATTTTCGACTGCGAGTGTTGTGGCCGGGCGTAACTTCTGTAACAAGCTATGGAACATCGCTCGTTATATCGAGCCACATCTCGAAAAGAGCGATGATTCCAGCTCAAAGCGTATACTTCATACACCGAAGCCACAGACAATCGCGGATCACTGGGTGATATCTCGGCTTGAGACCGCACGCAAGGCCATAGACAGCTATCTAGCGGAATATCGCTTCTCAGACGCGTCTGAGACCGTCTATCACGTTATTTGGGATGATGTGGCTGACTGGTACCTCGAAGCATCAAAACAGTCTCTAGACGGCCGCATGTTGCGCTATGTGCTGGAGACTTGCCTGACGATCGCACATCCATTTGCGCCGTTTGTCACCGAAGCTATCTGGACGACACTTGAGGGTGAGAAAAACCTCTTGATAAAGTCTTCGTGGCCAAAAGCTGTGAAGTTTGATGCAGATGCGGCGGAGCAGTTCGAATCCATCCGAGCGCTCGTGAGCGAAGTGCGGTTTGTATGTAGCGAGTTGCCAGGAGGCAAGCAGGCACTTGTGTATGATTCTGATGAGCTCGTCGATCAGCACAGCGATCTCATCGCACGCCTTGCTCGACTGAGGGCTGTTCAGAAGGTAGATAAGCCGAAGGGTCTACGTCTCGCGGTGCCAAACCGTCATACCTGGATACGGCTCGATGAAAAAACACTATATGAGCACCAGGAGAAACTCGAAAAGCGCCTCGTAGAGACGCGGGCACGTATCGAATCACTCGAGCAGCGTCTTGCGAACAAGACATATGTCGACAAAGCCCCTGAAGCTCTCGTCGCCGAGACGAAGTCACAGCTCGATGATCAAAAATCTCTCGAAGACAGGCTTGTCGCAGAACTATCTATAGACAGTTAGCCGGCGCGGGCGTACTGGTAGAACATCGTCGTGACGATCCGAAGTCGCAGCAGGAAGTCTGCCACCTCTTGCCCGAATGTTTGCTGCTCCATGTCTTCATAGCCAGGCTCTAGCTGTCTGGTGCGGGCCTGTGTCGATGGGGATGCATTTGCTGTGTGTTTGAGGCTCATTTTGTCGATGTGGTGGTGCAAGTCACCGATGGCTTTTGCGGTTATATCCCCGGTTGACAGCTTGCTATAGGCATTATGCGAGTTCGCGAGTGACGCAGCATCTTTCGCGTGTAGATGTGAGAGTAACAGCGTGAAGCACATGAGATGTGCGAGGACGGCGATACAGCTAGTTTTGACTGTTTTTGTTTTCATGGTTTTCAAAGCTCATATTAGCATAAGCTTTTATATATGTCAATACTGTTGTAATCTATGCGTGATGATAGGGGTGATTGTCTGCTATCGACTGCGACCGGTAGAGTTGCTCTGCGAGGATCAGGCGCACCAACTGATGAGGAAATACGAGGGAGGATAGCGACCAAACGAAATCAGCTCGGTTCTTGAGCGCGTCGCTCACCCCGTAAGCGCCGCCTATGACGAAGGTGACTTGGACAAGCGCTGATCGCTCTAGTATGAGATTTGACAGGGCAGGGGAGGTGAGATGGTTGCCGATTTCGTCGAGAAGTATAACGAAGTCGTCACTGGATACTCGCTTTGCGATGCGCTCTGATTCTTCCTGACGGGCCCGTACACCCTCTCGTGATGAGTGCGGTAAGAGTATCCACTCGATAGCAAAAGGGTTTTTGAGCCGCTTTTGATAACGCTCGATGCCGTCATGCACCCACGATTCGTGCTTTTTGCCGATAGCTATGACACGTAGCATCGATCAGAACCGTAAGCGTTCAGCGATTGCTGCCAGTGCTTTGTGGTCGGGCTCGTTAGTCATGTCGATCTGTTTGAAATAGTCTTCTGCTGTTTCAAATCCAAACACCTGTACGTGGGCATGTGGTACATCCATGCCGATGACTTGTTCGCCAACATAAGCCGGCTGTATGACCTCTCGTATACGCTCTGCAACAAGCTTGGCGCTATGCATGACTGCTGTGTAGGTGGCGTCGTCGAGATCCCAGACGAACTCAATTTGCTTCTTGGGAACTATGAGTGTGTGGCCAGGTGATCTAGGGTGTATGTCGAGGAAGGCGAACGTCAGCTCGTCCTCGTAGATCCTATGGCAGGGAATCTCGCCGTTGATGATCTTGGTAAAGATACTCGGTTCATTCATGAGAACAAGTATAACTGATAGAATAGTTCGAGTACGGAGAGGTGGCCGAGTGGTTGAAGGCGCACGCTTGGAAAGCGTGTATAGCGGAAACGTTATCGCAGGTT
>CALFQW010000080.1 GCA_937919305.1 uncultured Candidatus Saccharibacteria bacterium | reverse complement strand
AATCTACTGCCCAGCCCACTGAAAATAAGGAAAAGCCCGTTGCAACACCCTCACCATTCCTGGGCTGGGTAATATGGGGACCGGTAGTAATTCTGGGTGCCGGAATCCTTGTGCTTATACTCGGTCGAAAAAGGGCTTAGATCCAGGATATACGCTATTCCTCAGCGATCCACCTTCTCTTCCAATTGCCAATTCAGGTTTGCTTTGTCCTAGATGAAACGGCTAGAGTATTCGCCTGAAATCAGTTTATTGTGATGTGCCTTCATGCACTCACTCATCAACGATGAACATGCATACTGTGTGTGTTTGTTCAGACGAGCTCGTTTTCTATAGAGCAGCCTTTGTGGGCTGTGTTGGCCGCGCCGTAGAGTTTGAGGCAGCAAAGGCTGCGGTCATTGTTTTTGAAGCCGAAGGGCTCTCTGAGTGAGACGCCGTTGAAGGGCGTCCCAACTTTTCATGGCCCGATGCGCACAATGCAAATAATGGCGCATTTGTGGCACAGCGCAAATGACTCACGGACTATGACATAGTGCATCTCAGCGCGCGGTAATCGCAGCGCGATGCACAGATGCATCCCATGAGCATAGAATTGTTGTGTCTGATCAGTTTATCTATGCGAAGAATCCTGAGAGCCTCAGCAATAACTCAAACTCGTGCTTGCTATGTAGATCACGCTACACTGCTCGCTCCTCTCACTCAGTGGAAGCTAGGTTCATGGTATTGCTCGCCTCGTGCGCGCGACGCTACAGAAGAGAACATACTCGACGAGTGACTATGAGGGACAAGCTTGCAAAATCGAGTTTCAAAACCGGACCTGGGATGTCCGCCAATCCCAACGGTATACTTGAGGGAAGCCATATCTGCATATGAACTAGTAAACTAGTCAGAAACGAAAGAACAGTATGAGGATCCAAATAACAAATGGGCCCTCTTTTGGTACATGTAAAGCATCTTTCGCGGTGTTTGTACATGTTTTCCCCGTAAAAGATGCTTTACATGTGCTACAAAAGGGCCCAGTTCTTATTTGGATCCTCATAATGAAACTATTTCAACGCACATTGAGCAGATCCTTTCGATCA
>CALFQW010000079.1 GCA_937919305.1 uncultured Candidatus Saccharibacteria bacterium | reverse complement strand
TCGCTATGACCGGGGACGGCGTGAACGACGCTCCGGCACTGGCGCAAGCCGACATTGGCATTGCCATTGGTGCGGGCACGGATGTGGCGATTGAGTCGGCTGGAATCGTGCTAGCAAGCAGCGACCCACGAGGTGTAGCAAAGATCGTCACGCTTTCAAAAGCTACCTACCGCAAGATGCTGCAAAACCTTGCCTGGGCGACCGGCTACAACGCCCTCGCTATCCCACTGGCGGCTGGTGTTACCTCGGGAATTGGGTTTGTTCTTTCGCCAGCACTCGGCGCAGTCCTGATGTCACTTTCAACGATTATTGTCGCCATCAATGCACAGTTCCTACGACGAATAAAATTATAAGGAGGTAGTATGCACAACCACGACGAACATGAACACCATCATCATCACGACAGTGAGGCAGCCGATATCCCAGTAGATCGTATGGCCGTCTGCCCAGTAACAGGTGATGCCATTGATACGGCAGAAGCTGAAAAGCTCGGACATTTTAGAGATGTGGACGGCAAGCGAATCTATTTTTGTTGTGCGACTTGCGTACAGCTATTTGATGATAACCCAAATAAATATACCCCAAAACTACTTTACCAATGTGCAGAATGTGGTCTTCATTACGCGGATAAATCGAAGGCGAAGGAGTGTGAAACTTGGTGCAAGCAGTATAATAGTTGCAATCTTGAAATTACCAAACAGTCTGTCGAATATCGGCAGAACCACGAATTGACGATTGAACAAAAAAAGGCATGGTACGAGCCTGACATTCTTAGAGAAGAAGCACCTCACTGATAATATCTGGGCGTTTCGCTTTTCTTCCGACCAGCCATTGTCGTGGGTGCCTGGACAGTTTATTCGTCTTGAAATCCCTCATGATAACCCTGACGACGAAGGTACCAAGCGATGGTTTACTATCTCATCGACACCCCATGACGGCTTTATTCAAATAACTACTCGTGTAACCGATACTTCATTCAAGCGAGCATTGGCAGCTCTTGCTGTTGGTGAAAAAGTACAGCTTATCGAGCAGCCAGATGGTGATTTTGTCTGGCAAGAGAGTGATAAGCCGTTAGTGTTCATCGCAGGTGGCATCGGCATTACGCCGTTTTATAGCATGTTAAAAGCACGGGGTCATAGCGGACAGCCGGTGTCGGTAACGCTTATTTATAATGGTCGAACTGATGAGTTACCATTCAAAGTGGAGTTTGAAGAAGCCAGCAGGCGACATCCAGAGTTTAAGGTGCACTATGTTATCGGAGAGCAGCTCACTACCGAAAAACTCACAGAACTCGTGCCCAATATTAGTTCGTCACAGGTTTATATTTCAGGTGCCGAGTCAATGGTGGAGGCCCTCGGTAAGCAATTAGAAGAGAATGGGCTTGCTAATGATAATCTCCATCAAGACTTCTTCCCTCACTACAACGAAGAGAGCTACTAGAAATATGACTTTCGGGACAAATTACGGTAAAATAGAGATATGAAACGAGTGTTCCAAGGCGCTGTTTACGTGTTCATGGTTTCAGTACTAAGCGTACTGTCCTTAGGTATACATGCAGCTGCCGCACAGACTATGAACATGGGGCACTCAATGGGTGGTGCATCTCATCAAGTAAGTTCATCGAATTGTTTTACTGCTTGTACGACGGCAACTCTTCACAAAGGCGAGTTCATCAAAGATACCGAGAAAAACGAGGATGACAAGCCGCAGCCTCCATTTTATGTTCAGTTCCAGACATCACCCCTTTTGGCCCTTGAAGAAAAGCATAGTCAAGAGACAAGAGCTGCCGGGGATAGAGAACCACCCTCTGGTGGCGTACCCGCCTACATTGGCTTGACCGTCTTTCGTGCTTGAGATTTAGCTGTTTACGTTTTACTAAATAGCTAAATTAGGAGTACTTTATGAATAAAAAGAATAAACAAATGCTTATTGCGGGGCTTGTCGCCCTTGTGGTTGTGGTAGGTGTTGCGGTTTTCGTGTTCCGTGACCAACTATTCCGAAGCGTTTCAGTCCAGCCGCCATCAGAGACGGCACAAGTCGATACAACGTCAGATACATACAAGCAATATGCTGCCATGACTGGCGAAACCTATGACCGTAATTTCATCGCCAATATGATAGCCCACCACCAAGGTGCTGTTGATATGGCGAAGCTAGCACAGAAAAATGCCAAGCACCAAGAGCTGAAAGATATGGCGAACGACATCATCTCGGCTCAAGAGGGTGAGATTAGTCAGATGACGGCTTGGCAAAAAGAATGGGGTTATCCACCGACAAGTGCCGACAACATGATGGATCACAGTGCTATGGGTATGATGGATGAGATGGCTGGTATGAACAGCGCCCTGGAGGGAAAGACCGGTGATGAGTTTGACAAAGCTTTTATCGAGCAGATGATCATGCACCACCAGTCGGCTATCGACATGGCTGCTCCTGGTGAGAAAAACGCACAGCACCAAGAACTAAAAGATCTTACCAAAGCTGTCGTTTCTGCTCAGACACAAGAAATCAAGCAAATGAAGCAGTGGCAAAAAGATTGGGGCTATGAAAATTAGAGCCCTGCCCGCTGTATTGGCAGTTGTTATTCTTGGTTTTACTGGAGCGGTCATTGCTGCAAAGGCAAACAAACCACCGGAACCACCACGTCCAGGGGTTGAACAAAGTGACCACGGCCGTGAACATGTGGACAGCAAGAAGTATGGCGGCGACCAGCCGCCAACTTCTGGTGCTCACGCAAACCCTGTTTCGTGGGGCGTGTATGATACAGAAGTCCGCGACGATCAACTCATACACAATATGGAGCATGGCGGAATCTATGTCTCGTACCAACCTGATTTACCAC
>CALFQW010000078.1 GCA_937919305.1 uncultured Candidatus Saccharibacteria bacterium | reverse complement strand
TGGTTTTCACGCAAAACGTAGAGCGCATTTGCAGGCAGGCCTAGTAAGTGAGATTACCCCTCGCGCTGCAAAATGTATAGAGCAAATGGAAGAGCTAGGTAGCGATGCGTCTATGTATAAGGTTTTTCATGCTTTTAGTGACCCAGAACACGCTGCAGCCGTCGGTTCTGTCGATCTAGGTGTGGCTACATTTGAAGGAGGCTTTGGGGCTCTGGCTGAACTGAAGACTAGTTTTATAGAAATGATCGAGCAGTGTCGGCGTGAAGGAATGAGCGTAAGCCTACCGCAGCGTCAAGATGCTCCACGTCGTGTCGTAGTGACTCCTGCTGATATGTCAGGGTATGATAAGATCACCCGAGATAGACAACTCGGCACGGTTGGTCGAGATGGATATAGCTTTTCGTTAACTAAAAGAATGCATTTTTTTATGCCTGGAGGAAGTAGCGACTTATCAGGCCCAAGAGATTTGAAAATGCCACAGATCCTCAAGCTTGAGGCGGCGCTCGATAGGCAAGATCCCAGCATCATACCGATGTATACCGTTTACTATGCTGCGCTTCAAAGACAGGGTTAGTATAGATTATATGAATAATAAACCCTCATTCACTCCCTAAGCTACGAAAGGTGCAACGGCGCTCCAGACTCTCTCAGCCACCTCTTCCTCGGTTCCATCTGCTTGAATGGCGCGCGCACCCAGCCTAAGGGGGAGTGTCTCATAAACACGATGCACTTTTTCATGATATGTTACCCCCCTGCTCTCAATGTTATCGCCTCCATCGCCACGTAAACCAAATAGTGCTTCATGACGTCGTTTGCGCTCTTCTTGACTTAGCATCAGAACAATAGCCAGGTTTGGCGTGACATAATCAGACGGCAGTAGTGCTGAAGTAACGGCGGCAATTGTGCTTTCAAGCTCTGGCTTACTAGCTACTTGATAAGCTAGAGTTGAATACCAGTTTCTATCAGAGATCACATTGATGCCATCTCGTAGGTTCGGTTCTATTACAGTGTGCCAAAGTTCGGCACGTTCTGCGGTGAATAATGCTATCTCAGCCTCCGTACTCTGGATGGGCGTATCCGGGTTGAGCAGCAATCGACGTATATCCTTCCCAATCGGAGATCCGCCCGGCTCAAACGTAAATGAGCTAGGAACATTTTCGTGGTGTAATCTAGCTTTTAGGGCACGCAGTTGAGTAGACTTACCTGCTCCATCGCTTCCTTCGAGTACTATGTATTGACCACGCTCAGGCATAGGCTAAACTATTCCTTCACCAAGTCCATCAAGCTCGGGTAGCGGCTGTATGGTGTCTTTAAATGCCTTGGGTTTCATATTTTCGGGTCGCCAGGCTCTTTTTATGTCATCGAGGTTAGTCGCAGGGGTGTATTTTCCGCTGATTTTCGTATAGTCGCTCAATACAACGCCGGTGTGATGAAACACTATTTGTGCTATGCGTATCCCCTCGGGCAGGACTACGTGGGTTTCATTAACATTCATGATCTCCATTGTCCATCTATCTGTATAACCAGTATCGCCCCAACCAGCATCAAAGCAGACCGCAATACCATTACGGCCTGTAGTGCTGCGAGCTTGCATGCTGGTAGTTCCTCTGTTTCGTATGCCGATAAACTCATGGGTATGACCGAGTATTCTCTCTCCTGGCCGAAGGATTATGACACGTTGCTGAGGATCGAGATTATTCAGGCCTCGTAAGCCAAGGTTCGCTGCTATTTTTCGATGCTCTGAGAAAGGTTCGGCTTCCATGACGTCACCGAAGTGCTTGTCTACAGCAGCTGAGTCATACGGATTATATAGCGTATCTGCAGGCTCCGTGCCCGCTTTGAAAAAGTAACGACCCAATGTTACATCATAACTAGTTGTATTTAAGTGGGCAGCATTAAATGGGTCAATAACTATATCGCCGCAATCTAAGCCAGCTCTAATTTCTGTGTTACTGAGTACGCCCATTCTAGATCTCCTGTAAATTATGAGTTGACCCTGATGAGCCGACCGAGAAACACAGTTCCTCAAGATCAACTCATCAGGTAAGGTTCCGTTGTTTGTCCTCCTAGACTGCGATTGGGGCTTTAATACCCGGGTGAGGGTCGTAGTTCACGACGTTGATGTCATCGAGCTCGAAAGCATCGATTTCCGTCACGTTCGGGTTGAGCCTGAGCGTAGGTAGCGGTCTGGGCTCGCGTGACAGCTGCAAACGAGCTTGATCTAGATGGTTAATGTAGAGGTGGCAGTCACCGCCTGTCCAGACGAAATCACCAACCCCCAAATCGCAGACCTGAGCTACCATGTGCGTCAACAAGGCATACGAAGCGATGTTGAACGGTACACCCAGGAAAATGTCACACGAGCGTTGGTACAGCTGGCAGCTCAAGCTTCCGTCTGAGACGTAGAACTGAAACATCATGTGGCATGGCGGCAAGGCCATGTCATCGACATCGTCGGGGTTCCACGCAGTCACGATGTGCCGACGCGAATCTGGATTCGACCTGATCTGGTCTATCACGTTCGCGAGCTGATCGATGGTCTGACCTGAGCGGCGAGGCCATGATCGCCATTGAGCCCCGTACACCGGGCCAAGATCACCGTTCTCGTCGGCCCACTCATCCCAGATCGAGATACCCCTGTCGTTGAGCCACTTGATGTTGGTATCGCCCTTGAGGAACCAGATCAGTTCCCCGAAAACGGACCGCGTGTGAATCTTCTTCGTTGTCACCAGAGGGAAGCCTTGGGTCAGGTCGAAGCGCATCTGATGTCCGAAGACACTGACCGTCCCCGTTCCAGTCCGATCGCTCTTGCTCACCCCCTCGTTTAGGACTCGCTCCATTAGATCGAGATACTGGCGCATCTCAACCACCTCCTACTCACTAGAGTTAGGACAAACTTTTAACGTTCGCCACCTTACCTATCACTATACACAAAAAGGTCATTTGAGTGTCACGTAAAATAAAATAGCACTTTCTATCGAGTGCTATTTTAGGTGATCCGTATTATGTTACTACGATATGTTTGCAGTATCGATCTTGATGCTCGGGCCCATTGAGGTTGTTGTGTAGACTGATTTGACGTATGAGCCTTTTATGCTTGATGGCTTTACGCTTTGAAGGCTCTCAAAGAATACTCGTGCATTATCTGTTAACTTGTCACCGCCGAAGCTGACCTTGCCGATCGCTAGATGGACAATCGCCTGCTTGTCTACTCGGTATTCAATGCGGCCGCCTTTGGCCTCCTTGACTGCTTTTGTGACGTTTGTTGCTACTGTACCACTCTTGGGGTTAGGCATGAGGCCACGTGGACCTAAGAGTCGAGCGTATTTTCCAAGTTTTGGCATCATCTGAGGTGTCGCTACGAGAACGTCGAAATCAAGCTTTTCTTTATCGAGGAGTGCTTGCACCGCTTGTTCGCCGGCTATGTCAGCTCCGGCGTCACCTGCAGTCTTTGCGTCATCTTCTGGTACGAAGGCTGCTACGCGAACAGTTTTTCCGGTACCATGAGGAAGACTCACGGTTGATCGGATGTTTTGATCAGCTTGTCGTGGATCTACTCCAAGCACAACATGAACTTCTACACTCGCATCGAACTTAACAGGACTGGTCTCGCTAGCAAGGTTCATTGCTTCATCGAGACTATATGTCTTACCTGAGTCAATTTTCTTTGCGAGTTCACGAAATTTCTTACCTTTGCGCTCAACTCTTGGGCGGGTAAGCGGCACTGGGCCTTTTTTTATAACTGCTTCAGACTCTTCATTTTGAGGTGAAGTATCTCCAGCTTCTTTCCGAGCTTCTTTGTCGGCTTTCTCTTCGGCTTCAGATAGTGACTTAGCACTTCTCTTGCCTGCTTTTGCAGTTGTCGCAACTTTTACTTCGCGGTTCTCTGCATTCGCGATAGCCTGTTCTATTTCTGCGATAGTGTTCTTATCAGAAACCTCGAGTTTGAGTTCTGATGCTTTTTCGAGTAGTTCAGCTTTTTTTGCCATGAGTGTTCTCCTTCGTGGTGCTATCGGCTGTCTAGTATCAGCCTCCCACGTTATTAATGAATTATGCTATCTAGCCCTCGACGGTGACGCCCATCGAACGTGCAGTTCCGGCGATTACCTTTACCGCGCCCTCTAGATCATTTGCGTTGAGTACTTCCATCTTCTCTTCTGCGATTGCTTCAAGCTGCGCTCTTTCGATAGAACCAACTTTTTCAGAGTGCGGTTTACCTGACCCTTTTTGAATACCTATTGCTTCACGGATCAAGTCGTCAACAGGTCGTCCAAGACACGTCCAGTCGAACGTTCTGTCTTCGAATACACGGATGTGAACGATGACATCCTTACCCTGGTATTTTTGAGTTGCTTCGTTAAACGGATTGATAAAATCCATCATGTTTAGACCCCATTGTCCGAGTGTTGAGCCAACTGGTGGGCCTGCGCTCGCTTTACCGCCTGGCACGCGAAGCTTGAGATTTCCTATGATCTTTTTTGCCATGATTACTTTTCCTTAGTTTAGCTTGTACTGCATGTGTTGAAGCTTTTGCAGTGCGTAACAGAGGTTGATTGTACCAAAAAAACTTGCTTTACACAAGTCTTTATTGGTTCAAATAGCTAGTTAATGCAGGTATATTAGACTTTTTTGACTTGGAGTGCGTCTAGCTCTACTGGTGTGTCGCGTCCGAACATGCTTACCATCACGCGGATCTTGCCCTTGGTGTTATCTATCTCACTGATAGCACCATCAAATCCTTTGAATGGACCATCAGTGATGTTGACAACTTCGCCAACTGAGAAGTTGATAAAGTGTTTAGGATCTTCAACACCCATGCGCTTCTTTATCTTGGCTATCTCCGCTTCTGCCATTGGAGTCGGTTCAGTACCCGAGCCAACAAATCCGGTAACACCTGGAGTGTTACGTATGATAAACCAAGCGTCTTCAGTGAGCTTCATCTCAACAAGAACATAGCCCTGGAAGATCTTCTTGTCTACGACTTTTCGCTTACCGTTCTTGATCTCGATCTGCTTTTCTTTTGGCACGAGAACATCAAAGATCTTGTCAGCCATGTCGACGCTGTCAACACGTTGCTTGATGCTGTCTGCAACTTTTTCTTCATAGCCGGAGTAAGTGTGTACTGCGTACCACGCACGTGAGCTGTCGTATCTTTTGGTTGCCATTAGAGTAATACCTCCTTAAATAGAAAATTGAATACATAGTCGAGTCCAGTGATAATAAGTGCGAAGAAAACCGAAAATACAATCACTGCAAAGGTCAGACTCCATGATGCGCGTCGATCTGGCCAGCGTACCTGTCTCAGCTCAAACCAAGATCCCTTGAAATAACCACCGATTGCACGAAGAAACCGAGGTATTTTTGAGCGTGATTTTTGATCAGTCGTTGGATTGACGACAGTTGCTTCATTTGAAGGTATCGTCTTCTTAGTTACTTTTTTTGTTTTCGCTGGCTTTTTGGGTTCTGCCATACG
>CALFQW010000077.1 GCA_937919305.1 uncultured Candidatus Saccharibacteria bacterium | reverse complement strand
TGTACGCAAACAAAAGTTTTCAGCGCCCTGATGGCGAAAGGACCGGCGTCGAACTCCTTAAGGAACTCGTTGCAAATGAATATCTGCCCGCAACAACCACGGCAGTGATTGTCAGTGGCAGGCAGCCCGGACTCGTTGGGGGCACAGACACTATTCGTATCCGCACGATTGACAAGAAAACAGTGTAGCTCATTGTGATATCATAAACGTAATGAAAAGGGGTGGGTTCACAAAACGAACTGTGCGTGATGTGCCGTTGCATGGCAAGACTGTTCTGCTGCGCTCTGACTTCAACGTTCCGCTGAGCGAAGATGGCCAGATAGATGATGACTTTCGGATACGGCTGAGTATCCCGACTATCGAGTATCTACTCAAACAGGACTGCAAGGTTATTATATGTGCTCACTTCGGCAGGCCAGGCGGTAAAGTTGATGAGCAATATAGTCTCGAGGTAGTTGTCGACCAACTGTCGAAGTTATTAGACCGCAGGGTGGGTTTTGTTGATTCGTGCGTCGGAGACGCTGTGACACAGGCAGTAAAAAAGATGCGAAAAGGACAGGTCCTGCTGCTGGAAAATCTGCGCTTTCATCCTGGAGAAGAGAGTGACGATAAAGACTTTGCGAAAGACCTTGCTAATAGCTCCAGTGCAGACTACTTGGTCCAAGATGCTTTCGGAGTAGCGCACAGGGCGCATGCTAGTACTCATGCTGTAACGCAATTTCTCCCCAGTGTTGCCGGCCTTTTGCTCGAAAAAGAATTTACCGCACTACATCACG
Source organism: uncultured Candidatus Saccharibacteria bacterium (assembly GCA_937919305.1). Lineage (GTDB taxonomy): Bacteria > Patescibacteriota > Saccharimonadia > Saccharimonadales > Saccharimonadaceae > CALFQW01. The sequence goes on along the minus strand of CALFQW010000077.1, from coordinate 7,763 downwards.
CCGTTGATACACCTGCTCGACCTATGGTTGCCGTACTTGGTGGGGCGAAAGTCTCGGATAAGATCGCGATGATTGAACGACTTGTCTCGATAGCTGACACCGTGCTGATAGGCGGAGCTATGGCTAACACTTTCCTCAAGTATCGTGGTTATAATGTCGGCAAAAGTCGCGTCGAGGATGGCCTAGAGGGCATACTCAGAAAAATATACGATGCAGCAGAGAAAAAGGTTGGTCGTGAAAGTATCGATGATTTTATCGTATTGCCGACCGACATTGCCGTGGCAACGGATACCGATAGCGGAAAGCGACGAACTGTCGTTGCCGTCAGCGACATCGCCCCAGAAGAGATGATACTCGATATCGGAACTGAGACGATTACTAACTATACCGAAAGCATTGCAGGATCAAAAACAGTTGTTTGGAGTGGGACGCTTGGTTTTGCAGAGCACGACGCATTTGCTTACGGCTCTGCTCGTACGGCGCTCGCGCTAGCAACGAGACCATCGATCACCAGCGTCATCGGTGGAGGCGATACCGCTGACTTCGTTCGACACTGGGATGGTGCTGGCGGTGACAGTTTCACTCATGTGTCATCAGGAGGTAGTGCAAGCCTTGACTTAATAGCCGGCGTACCGATGCCGGGCATTGACTCGTTACTGGACGCGTAAGGGGTGGTAAAGTACACTGGATGTAAAGCATAAGCATTATGAAAACTGCCACCAAGCCATCAGTCAAAAGAAAACTCATCGTCGCCAATTGGAAGATGCACTTTACGACGCACAAGGCAAGCCTCTATCTTCATAAACTCTCCGAAAAGATCGCAACGCATAAAGACGTCGAAGTAGTGTTGGCGCCAAATATGCTCAGTCTTCAGTCGCTAGGCATGCAAGTAAAACATCGGCAGTTTAAGCTAGCTGCGCAGAATTGTTACTGGCGAGACGAAGGTGCATTCACAGGTGAAGTGTCAGCCACGATGCTGCATGGGCTCGTTGACTATGTCATTATTGGGCATTCGGAGCGTCGGTACGTTTTTAGTGAAACCGAAAAAGATATTCGTATGAAGGTGCAAGCTGTTTTGCGTAACAAAATGAGCCCAGTGCTCTGTGTTGGTGAAACTGCCCATCAACGCGCCGATGGAGAAACGTTGCACGTTCTTCATGATCAAGTCGTGAGCGGACTTGCTAACGTAACGGGCGAAGAAGTCGCTCGTATGGTGATAGCGTATGAACCTGTCTGGGCAATTAATAGCTCAAATAGCAAGACACATAAGGCTGCTACACCTGAAGACTTTGCTGTGGCAGAAAAAGAGATTCGAAAACAGGTCGCTTCACTGTATGGCAAGAGTGCGAGTGAAGCCATACGCGTGATTTATGGCGGTAGCGTCAATGCCGATAATGCTCGAGGCTTCCTCTCGCAGGAGGGGTGTGATGGTTTGCTTCCTGGCACGGCGAGCCTAAACAGTGAAGAATTTTTGAAGATAGTTGAGAGTGCGCATGACAATAAAGGTAGAGATAAGGCGGGCAAATAGATATGAAAGACATAGACTTCGATGAGATAGATAAAGCGGTTAATTCTGCTATGGGCTCTAAGAAGGCAGATAATAGCGCACCTCAACAAAGTATAGCCAACAGTCTTCAGGTAGACGACTCTACGGTTACTGCTGCCCCAGTAGCAACAGACGCCCCTGACCCACAGGCAGACCTCAAGGTAGGGGAAGATGCTGTATCAACCGATGATCTGCAAGCCATGCAGGACTCGTTGGATACGTTGACCGTTAACGGTGATCAATCTGCTACCCCAAAAGCTGCCAACGAGGAAAACGAAACAATGCCACAAAATACCCAGGCAGAGTCATCGGTAACTAATCCAGATAGTACGCCCACGTCACCTTCGAACGAAGTAGTGACAACTGATGAGCAGGTTACCCCCTCGACAGAAGAACAGGTCGTAGTGAATCAAGCAGTACCCGTGGTAGTCCAGCAGCAAAAACGCGGTCGCTTTATGGATGTCATGCATCCGTCATCTGATATGGGCACTACGAGCGAAGAAGCGTCAGCTACTACTAACAATGAACAGCAGCAATCCATCGCGCCAAGTGAGTCTTCGACGGTTGAGGACGTAGCCTTAGAGTCTACTGACTCGGCTGCAGAGCCAGATGATAAGAATAGCGCCAATGTAGCCGAGACGCAGGCACGCAATGCTGCGGTAGATGCGCCAGGCGCATCACCGTCTGGATTCCAAGACGATGATACGCCGCATATTGGCGTTTTACCGGGAGCAGAGCAAGACAAGGATGATGAGGAACGGAAAGCAATATTCGATCAGCTGATGCAAACTCAGCCAGCCGAGGAGCACAAAGCACCTGAAGAGTCCGCTCAAGCCGATGATGAAGGCGCCATATCTGAAGTTAGTTTATCTGAATCATCAGCCGAGTCTACCAAAGTGTCTCAAGAAAAAGAGCTTGAATCCAAAGAGGATACATCCACGCATGAAGAGGACACGCCCAGCTCAGTAGACGAAACGGCTGATGACAAAACCAGCGCCGTGCAGCACGAGCCTGCGCCAGCTGCTGTGCCAGTAAAGAGTAGCGTCGTTTCAACGCAGGAGACCCCATTCATCAGCGATGCAAAGATCGAGAAACGCCCACTCGGCAACAGCAGTGCAAATGGTGATCACAAGGTCACGCATCATGCGAACACAGAGCCTTCCTCACTGCTAAACAGCGTGACCGCATCGGCAAGTAAAGGCTCGGATATACATGATGATAGTAATCATCCAGATCATCAAGCACTCTTGACTGCAGGCGGTAGCGATGCAGCAGTTGCACACCCTGTATTTGGTGGTGAGCATCATGGCCCGACAGGTAGTGGAGCTAAAAAATCAAAAGGAAATGCGTGGGCCTGGTGGCTGCTTGGCGTCGGCGCGTGCTTGATTGTTGGATCTGGAGTAGGGTATCTCCTATTCTCGATGGGTATATAAGTTTTTTGGCGTTTATAGACACAAAACCACAACACAAAATAACGAAGCCATCACTATACTAGGTACGAGCTATGAATGATACCTATACGAAAGGTTTGAACGCATCTCAGTCTTCCGCAGTTCTGCATGTATCAGGCCCGCTCTTGTTGCTTGCTGGCGCCGGCTCTGGCAAAACAAAGACCTTAACGCACCGCATCGCTCACCTCATAGCGGTTGAGCATGTTCATCCTTCGGCGATACTCGGTGTAACATTTACGAACAAAGCTGCTCGTGAGATGCGTGATCGTCTCGGTGAGTTGCTAGATCAGGATGCGTCATCGAGAGGATTCATGCCTTGGATGGGAACATTTCACTCTGTTTGCGTTCGGTTGCTCAGGATGGAAGGTGAGCACATCGGCGTGCCTGCGAACTTCATCATCCTCGATGATGCTGATAAAACGAGCTTTGTAAAGCAAGCGATGAGACAGCTAGGTATCTCAGAAAAAAGCTACACTCCGCGTAGTGTAAGTTCACAAATCAGCAGCGCAAAGAATGACGGAGTATCTTCTGAAGAATATGCAGCAACAGCACGTCTCCCTTTGCAGCGAGTGGTGGCTGATGTCTATCCTCGATATGAAAGGCTCCGCAAGTCCGCGGGCGCTCTTGATTTTGACGATCTTCTCGTTGAGACGGTGCGTTTATTCCAGGGTGTGAAGGAGATCCGGGATAAATGGCAGCAACGATTCCAACACATCATGATCGATGAGTATCAAGACACGAACGCCGTTCAATACCAACTAGTAAAGCTCCTCACGAACCAAGATCGAAACCTGTGTGTTGTCGGTGATGATTGGCAAAGTATCTATAGTTGGCGCGGAGCTGACTTTACGAATATTTTGAATTTTGAGCGTGATTTTCCTGGTGCGAACGTTATAAAGTTGGAGCAAAACTACCGCTCAACAAACGCGATTCTCGAGGCTGCGAATAACGTGATAGCGCGTAATCAGCAACGTACGGATAAAAAATTATGGACAGATAAAAACGGAGGTATGGCTGTTCAAGTCATGCACGTTTCGAGTGAAGTACATGAGGCTGAGAGTGTCATGACGCGTATAAAAACAGCTGTCGATATGCGATTACGTCGCTATGGCGAGTTTGCGGTCTTATATAGGACGAATGCCCAGAGCCGAGCTATAGAGGAATCGCTGATAAGATACGGCGTACCATACAAGCTAGTTGGTGGAACACGATTTTATGATCGTAAAGAGGTCAAGGATGTACTGGCCTATCTTCGCTTAATCTACCAACCCGCCGATAGAGCTAGTTTCATGAGGATCGTCAACACGCCAACTCGTGGTCTTGGTGCAACAAGCGTTACGAAGTTCTTAGACTGGCACGACAGCCAAGATCAATCACTGGTCGATAGCCTCTTACGAGTCGATGCGTGCACAGCTCTCACGCCAAAAGCGCGCAAAGCATTTGGTGATTTAGGATTGAAACTCAATGACATCATTGCACTAGCAGATGAACTGAGTGTTGCCCGGATCATCGAAACGATCATAAAGAAGTTTGATTATATCGGGTATCTCGATGATGGATCCGTGCAGGCAGAGGATAGACAGCAAAATGTGAGAGAACTTGTTTCTGATGCGAGTGAACGAGGCGATATCGAGCTAGCAAGTTATCTTGAAGAGGTCGCGCTGGTATCAGATCTTGATATAGTCGATGACCGTGATGAGGCGGTGACGTTGATGACACTCCATGCCGCCAAGGGCTTGGAGTTCCCGGTCGTATTTATGATAGGCATGGAAGAAAGTATCTTCCCGCACAGCCGGGCGCTATATGAGCAGTCTGAAATGGAAGAAGAACGAAGACTCTGTTATGTAGGTATGACCCGTGCTCGTGAAGAGTTATACATGCTCTCCTCATCGTCCCGGCTTATTTTTGGGTCGAGACAATACAATCCACCATCTCGGTTCATGAGTGAGATGGGAGCTGGAGAGATCGCCTCAACGATCGCAAATGGTGTGGCGGTAACACCAGGACAATCAGCACTAGAACCTGAAGTTGTGTATGACGAGCACGATGCATTACAGGTGGGTGAGGCGGTCCAGCATTCTGTGTTTGGTAAGGGTGTCGTAGTGGATGTCGATGGTCAGACCGTTACCATTGATTTTCGGGGACGTGGAGTGAAGAAGCTCAACAGTGCTTTTGCCCCGCTGCAGCGCATCTGATCACATCTGTTAGCTGTGTAGAAAAAGGTTGCATCGCAGAGTCATTTTTAGTATCATATAAGAGCATTATTTATGTGTGCTGTCCAGTATAAAATTTACGAATGAATATAACATCATATGTAAACGTCTCTCGAAAGACGATTCTCTATTTTTTTGCGGCGCTTTTCTCTGTTATCGCCCTCGCAACACATAGTGTTATAGCGAACGATGACACTATTGGTAATGACGAGCATATGGTGACCATCTATGACGGGGGTGTTGAACAGACTATCGTAACGCGCGCTTCTACCGTCAAAGGTGCAGTGGCACAGGCTGGCATACAGCTATCTAGTGTTGATGCGGTCGAACCAACGCTTGATGAGCAGTTAGTTGCCGATCGATACAGTGTCAACATCTATCGCGCTAGACCTGTGACAGTCGAAGACGGGCAAGTGCAGTATAGGGTTATCACAGCGGCTCAGAGCCCGAGCAAGATAGCCAAAGCTGCAAATCTCACTCTATACACCGAAGATGAAACAGACCTAAGGCGCGTCGACAATGTAGTAGACGAAGGTGGCGCTGGGCTCAAGCTTTCTATAGATAGAGCAACGCCTATCATTTTCACTTTGTACGGGAAAAAGCTTGATGATACGAGAACCCAAGCAGAAACTGTCGAAGAGTTACTAAAAGAAAAAGGTGTGAAACTTGGTAAGGACGACGGTGTCTCTGTGCCGCTGGCTACTCTGATAACAAGCGGCATGAACGTGCAGGTCTGGCGCAATGGTGTTCAGACAGTGACCGAGGAAGAAGAAGTACCGATGCCTGTAGAGAAGATCCAAGATCAGGATCGTGAGATCGGTTTCAGAGAAGTGCGAACGCCAGGAAAGCCAGGTAAAAAGCAGGTTACTTATGAAATAGAAATGCGCGACGGCGTAGAAGTGGCTCGTCGAGTTGTAACCGAAGTACAGACGTTAGCGCCTGTAAAGCAAGTCGAAGTCGTCGGTAGCAAGCTCGACTTCAGTGGAGACTTTGCTGCCGCACTCGCAAAGCTACGCTCATGTGAGGGTGGCTATAGCAGCTGGAACCCAGCTGGACCGTATTACGGGGCTTACCAGTTCAACAGAGGAACTTGGGGTACAGTAGCAGATCCAGCGAAATACGGTAACGCAACACCGGCCGAACAAGATGCTGCAGCTCGTAAACTATATGAGCGTCGCGGCTGGCAGCCATGGCCATCTTGCCGTATAAAGATGGGCTTGCAAGACATCTATCGGTAGATAGATTGCGAGTCTAGGTGATATCGTTGCCGACTAACAAATCACTCGGTCAGCACTGGCTCAAGGACCGGCACATATTAGAGTCAATCGCTGATGCAGCCGATGTCAATAAAAACGATACTATTCTCGAGGTTGGTCCTGGGCTTGGCACGCTGACGAGTGTGCTGCTCTCTCGTGCCAAAGAGGTGAGCGCAGTAGAGCTGGACGATGATCTCGCTCGCAAGTTACCTGAGCAGTTTCCGGGCAAGGAGCTACAAGTACTACAACAGGATGTTCTACATCTTGATACCAGCAAGTTACCTCATGTGTACAAAGTTGTAGCTAATGTGCCGTATTACATCACAAGTAAGATTATACGTTTTTTTACTACGTGTACGAATCCGCCTATATCGATGACACTGCTAGTTCAGAAAGAAGTCGCTGAGCGAATCTGTGCCCAGGTTGGCGACATGTCAGTACTTGCTATAGCGTCGCAGGTGTATTGGCGTGTATCTCTAGGGCCTATGGTTGAAGCAAAATGGTTCACTCCTCCGCCCAAGGTAGATAGTCAAGTCGTCGTGATGCATAGACGCGAGAAGCCGCTTGTAGATCATGATCATGAAAAGACATTTTTCCGAGTCGTGCGTGCAGGGTTTGGCGAAAAGCGCAAGAAACTTCGTAGCTCGCTCGCTGGCGGGTTGGCGCTAGATAAAGTCGTGGTTGATCAAATGTTGTCTGAGGCAGATATTGCCCACGATGCGCGTGCGCAGGAATTGTCCGTCGATGACTGGCTAAGACTGAGCCAGCTGCTTGAGGCGCAGCAAAGCAAATAGCCGAGCGTTGCAGCACGGCTTTTGCCACAGTAACCATCAAAAGGATTATACTTATAGCATTTATTTAACACTTAGTAAATGATATGATATTTGAATTATGACAGAAATAAGCGATGTTAAACCAGAGTTTTATGCAGACGCACGAATGATCAGCGCTCGCGTTACACGTGAGCATGTTGCCGCAGTTGCCGAGTACCCGCCATATGGGCTGGAGATTGACGCGGGCCGACTCACTGACGCGTATGCTCTCGAGCGGGCACTGACTATGAATGCTCGAAAGCTATTTGGTGAGGTTGATTTGCCTGATGATATGAGCTGCCCATATACTGAAGGTCTCCGAAATCTCGGGTCGATGACACTACGACGGGAACTCCCTAGCCCTGAGACTCAGCGCTTAGTCGAGGTAGTGTTTCCTGGCGCCCAACTATCAAATGCTCTGATCGTTGGCATGATACACAGGATGCCGCGAATCGCTGGAATCCTCGGCTATGACGGTGATGTAG
>CALFQW010000076.1 GCA_937919305.1 uncultured Candidatus Saccharibacteria bacterium | reverse complement strand
ATTGAGTCTCCATCGCAAGCATATGAATCAGCGATTAGTTTCCGGCAACAGAAACATTACGTGCTACCGATTACGACTACCTCACCAATCGAGCAACATGATCCGCTATCGTACATCACTGGCGCAATGACGAAACTCGCAGATGATGAGGCTATCACTATGCAACTTATCGTGACGCCACTAAAACTCAAGGAGGCGCAACGATTCTCAAAACGCATCATGCACAATGAAGACATACTACGTCGAGTGCAGGCTGGCCACACTCGTGGATTATCGCCACTCTTTGATTCACTGAATGGTCTCACTATGGGAACTGCCGAGTTATTTGGCGAGTTCTTCACCGGCACAACGTACTCATACAAAAACATGAAGAGCCAGTCAAAGGATGCACAACTGCAAGCGCAGATTACCAAGCGCCAACGACCCGCACGAACACTAAGTGCATTTGAGCTAGAACTTATGGAGTCGATGCACCAAAAGCTTAATAAACCACTATTCCATGTGGATTTACGTATCATGATTCATAGCAACACAAAACGTAGTCATAGTAGCGCACTTCGCTCCGCGCTTGATGCCTACGCCATGCCACCATATCAAGAACTCCGTGCTCGCCATCGGGTGCCTGTACTGAGCAGATACACCATGGCACTAGCAGATAAACGACTGCCGTCACTTCACCGTAAACTCGGGCTTGTGCTATCTGCGGACGAGGTAGCGAGTTTGTACCACTTTCCCTCAAGCCGTATTAGCAAGACGGATAATATGGTGTCGTCGCTCAGCAGGACATTGGCCGCGCCCGTGTCATTAAAAAGCGGACGACATCATGATGTTATTCTCGGCAAGAACGAACATCACGGAACGACCACCCCGATAGGACTAACTGATGCGGAACGCGAGCGGCACATCTACATTATCGGTGGTACAGGTAACGGTAAAACAACTATGTTGCAGTACGCTATCGTGCAGGACATTCGTAATGACAAAGGCGTTGCTATTGTTGATCCGCACGGTGATATGGCCGAGACACTACTGGGATATATTCCTGAGGAAAGGATTAAAGATGTTATCTACATGAATCCTGACGACCTTGCACATCCGATCGGCGTCAATCTTCTTGAACTACCCGAAGGGCTCGAGGGTGACGATTTGCTGCGAGAAAAAGATATCATCACTGAATCAACCATCTCCGTACTGCGCAAAGTATTCTCCGAAGACGACACGGGAGGACACCGTATCGAGTATGTACTGAGAAATGCTATCCAAACGGCGCTCACCCTAGAGAATCCGACGCTGTTTACAATATTTGAAATACTCAATAACAATAAATATCGACGCAGCGTCATCAACTCGCTCGAAGATGAGAACTTAAAGAACTTCTGGAGAAACGAACTGGGCAAGGCTGGCGATTTCCAGAAGGTGAAAATGGTAGCTGGTATTACCGCGAAGATTGGTCGATTCCTTTTCTCAGGCTCTGCCAAACGAGTACTCGAGCAAGAAAAATCCACTATCGACTTTGATGACATTATCGACAGTGGCAAGATACTCATTTGCAACTTCTCAAAAGGAGTCTTAGGGGAAGATACCTCGTCACTCTTTGGTACGACGATCCTCGCTAAGTTACAGCTCGCATCACTCAGGCGTGCTCGGAAACAACAAGACAGTCGCCGACCGTTCTACCTCTACGTCGATGAGTTCCAGAACTTTGCGACAATGAGTTTCGTGCAGATGTTATCGGAGGCACGAAAGTATAAGCTATTCCTTACGATGGCTGAGCAGTCCACCTCGCAGCAGGACGAACAACGACTAGTGCAGATTATCCTCGCCAACGTCGGAACGGTTATCTGTTTCCGATCCGGTAGTCCTGTCGATGAAAAACTGGTACTACCTCTGTTTTCACCCTACATTGAGCAAGGTGAAATTGCCAACCTTCCATCATACTCGTACTACGCGAGGATCGCAGCCATACAATCACAAGAGCCTATGTCGGGCATAACAGTACTGCTCGATGAGAAAAGCGATCAGTCTGTTGCCAGTAGGGTGAAGCAAACTTCCAGGGAGCACTACGCCAGTACCGTAAAGGAGGCTGCTACGCATGAACGCAAGAATATAGTAGCCGCTGAAGATAGCACCGAAGTGAAACCAAAACAAAGACGAAAAAAGGCACAAAGGAAAAAACCTACCGACAGCAAAACGATACATGCTCATCAGGCGGTACCGAAGACATAACCCAGTAACTGCGGTACAATAACTACTATGAACATATATCTGGATATCGATGGTGTACTGCTTGTGAATGAAACACATGCAGCTAACTATGCCGATGATTTTATTCAAGCGGTGCTTGAGAAGTATCCAGATTCTACCTATTGGCTCACGACCCACAACTGGAAGGGCGAAAACAGAACCAAGGCGGTGCTCGCGCCACACCTAAAACCTGAAACGATTGAGTTACTCGACAGAATTAAGGAATCCGAATGGGGCGAATTGAAAACCGACGCTATCGATTTTGACCAGGACTTTCTTTGGTTTGATGATGACCTGTGGCCAGCCGAGCTAAAGACTCTCGAAAAGAACGAAGCACTCGAGCAATTCGTGATGGTTGATCTTCAAAAAGACCCAGATATGCTCCAGAAGCTTACTCAGGTTATTAAATCCAACGCATAGCACCGATAAAGCGTTTCATCTCGGTTACTAAATAGCTTGATACTGACCGTCGCATGATCTCGCAACTATCATTCTGAGACAGGATATTGAGACTACCTTCCCAAAGAATGTCGTTGTCGATGATCGCCAGCTTACGGTGATGCTTTACGGTATAGAGGATATCTACGCCCATCTCTTGCATCATTCCAATGGCTTGCGTTGCCTGTGCGGCGTATTCATCATCGTGCTCATCAGGATTACGTGTATTCACGACGATGCGAATACCTCGTTTGCATAGTCGAGCAATTACCGGATACAGCTCATTCATGCGCCTTGTAGTGATGAATGGACTTTCGATTATCACGCACTCCGATGCTTTTCGTAAGTCTCTCTCAAATACTTTGTAGAAATCCTCATTGTTATAGAGTTTGGAGGACAGTAGATTATTCATCTCTATCCTCCTCATCAACTGTTGTTTCATCTTCAACAAGTGTTAGATCATCGACCCCTATTAAGGTTCTATAATCGTTCTTTATGCCCAGCCAAACGAGTCTGGACTGGAATGCTCAACTAAACTAGTATTTTACCTATTAGCACTTCAGATTTAAGTGTTTTATCACATTTACATCAGACATCATTACTTCGATCATCTTAGATAAACTGATACATGCTCAAAAATAAATAGCCCTGGACAAGTATTATCCATGGGCGCATATCGCGACTTCCAGTCTGACGGACTGTTGACGTTTGTCTATTTTCGCAGTTCAGTAACCGCGAACGATTCGACGGAGTTGTGCTCGTCCGTCGTGGTCGAGAGGCATCGGGTTGGCGTTCATGGAAACGTCACCTTGTCCGTTGTGATCCGACCCTTCATACCAGTGCTTTTCCAGTACGAGGACCTCATGCTCGACCGTGATGATCAAGTCACGAGTGACGTTATACTCCTCCCACCAGCCTTGGCCAGGATTTCCATCGAGACGTCGAGTACCTTCGAGGGAACGAACTCTCCATCCTGTGAAAATCTTGCCGTTGTGTTCGATTCTCGCTACGGGGCCTGGGCTCTTCTGAGCGAATTCTTGAGCCAGCCGCTTGGAGAAGGGGTCTGCAAGCTCGGGATATTGAGTACCGCAGCGCGGACATGGGTATACCTCGTCGGAAACTCCATTGCCGCATTCGCGACAGTTGATCAGAACCATCATCGACTCCTGTGGTTGTGTCCGATCCAGTCTGGGATGACTGAATTGTCTATTATTATAATTAATAATTGAAATAAAAGCAATAAAAGTACAAAATTGCGTGAATTATTTGCTTATATCTAAATGCCAAAGCACTCAAAGAGATAGGTGAAAAAATATTCACTGGCAAGTTGGTCTGACTCGGTCATAGTCGAGTATATGAAAAAACCATATTCACACTTTGACCTACCAACTCAACATCTCGGGGGTGAGCACTATATACCGCCGCGTGCCCGCGATGAAGAAGAGATAGAAAGACGGCGAAGTCTACCTGCCGGCTCTATACTGATCGAACAGCAAGCTCGTGGCCTGAGAATGGCGCGGACCATGATGTCATATGAAGCCGACACGCCTGATATAGCATTTATGAGCGATTTACTCGCGCAGGGTTCTATCAATACATCGTGGTATACATTTGCGAGGCCGCGTCTTGTTAGGGGTGAGCCAGTTGCTCCGGCTGACGTTATGCGTCGACGGTTGTATTTGACGCCGATGGCCGATGATGAGACTGACTGGCGCGAGACCCGCGAAGGATTACGTGAGAGGGTGGCTGATAGATTGACCGATGCCATAGAACTTGCAGACACTCTCGTCGTTATGCGTCACGCAGGTTTTGAGCGACAACAAACCGTCACAAACTTCGGAAGGTTGTTGGGCGGTGTGTCGATAGACCTAGCATGTTATGGCCAGCGAGGACTACCTGCGGGAGATGCGCACCAAGTAATGGCGCAAGTTCGTCAAAATGCTCTGACAAATCTTGAGCGTGCAAGAACTGCAAGTGATCGCATAGGTGTGGCGCCATCGGTTGCTCAATTACCCGATGCTGATAGCGAGACGTCGGTGTACTGGCGAAGAAATGCGACTAAAGGAGCCTATGAAGCATACGAAAGAGCTCTAGAGGAGGCTGCGTAATAGCTATATTTTGAAGCGTGCATATTCATAAGCACCGGCGGGTTCATCGAGCATTTTCGCAAGCATCGGCATACTCGGTAGCATATCGTCGCCGGAAAAATCTGGATCATCCACCCATGTGTACTGACCGCTCACCGCGTCAGGAGCTGCCGTGTGCGCCAGCAATAGCGTGAAATGTATATAGCTCACCAGCTCATCCTCTCTATAGGTAGCGATGTATCCATGGCCATGTACGTTGCAAGTAGATTTGATACCGATCTGACCGAGAGCTTCACCTGCAGTGATGAGGGGATCTGTTGCTGCGGTTGGTTGTGCTTGGAGGAACCCTATCTTGCCTAGTTGTGGCTGTGATTGCCTTTTGTATAGCAGCCATGCGCCGTCATCATTCCTAACAGCGATTATTAGCAATGAGTACGCTCTATCAATGAGACGTTTTGTACTAGATAAAGCCCCTTTACCGATGCGCACTCCTTCATTTGTCAATGCATATGCCCCATTGACTTGCTTCTCAACCAGTCCATCTCGGATCACTTTCTTGAGATGATAATCAAAGAGCTTGTTCTCTATCTCGGCAGGCTTCAGGCTACTGAAACGTTCGTCTTCTACTAGTGATAGTCGATAGACTATCTCTCGCTGTATATA
>CALFQW010000075.1 GCA_937919305.1 uncultured Candidatus Saccharibacteria bacterium | reverse complement strand
CGTCAGCGATAACACTATTCGACAGTAACGCTCTTTGCGAGATTGCGCGGCTGGTCAACGTCGTTTCCTCGTACAACTGCGACATGATACGCAAAGAGCTGACTCACTACGTTAAATAGCAGAGGTGTTAGGTGTCGTAGACGCGTGGAGACACGAACAACGGCTTCTGCTGAAAGTCGCTTGTCTGTATCGGTAATAACTATCGCATGCGCACCACGTGCGTTGATCTCTATCAGATTGCTCTGCGATTTTTCGTATAGCCAGTTATCTTGGATATAGCAGACCTCAAACATCCGATCGTCTATCAGCGCTATAGGCCCGTGTTTCAACTCGCCAGATGCATATCCTTCAGACTGTATATAACTTATCTCCTTGAGCTTCAGCGCACCTTCGAGCGCGGTCGGATAGAGTGTGTCGCGTCCTGTAAACACAGCATGATCGTAGCTGGCGTATTTTTTTGCTAACTTCTTGACTTCTCCGGCCTTCGTCTCTAATACTTTTGTTATTTCTTTTGGTAACGCGTCTAGCTCTTCTATGTACTCATCGATGAGTTGCAAGCCCGCACCCTTCGCTTGTGCGAGCATCAAACCAAAGATCGTTATCGAAACCACTTGAGACGTAAACGCCTTAGTGCTTGCGACCGAGATCTCAGCCCCAACATGAACGTAAACGCCGCCGTCAACTTCACGGGCAATCGTTGAACCAACCGCATTGACAACACCTAGACACGTCACTCCTCTTCGCTTGAGCTCAGTGAGGCAGGCCAGCGTGTCCGCTGTCTCGCCGGACTGCGAAACGATAAGTGCAACCGTACTCTCTGGTACATGGAACGAGCGATATCGTAATTCTGACGCTATGTGATTATGAATCGTCACACCATCAACGAGTTTTTCGATGTAGTAGCCGGCCAACAGCCCAGCATAATACGCGGTGCCACAGCCGATAATAAAGACGTGTTCGATATCTCTCAGCTGCTCGTCGCTAACATTGAGTCCTCCGAGTTTTGCATAGCCAGTTTTAGGGTCTATGCGCCCACTCAGTGTTGCTCTCAGGCTATCGGGTTGTTCATATATCTCTTTGAGTAGAAAGTGGTCATAGCCATTTTTTTGTATAGACTGCACATCAAGCTCTAGCTTTTCGACCTGCGCCCGTACGACATGACTATCGCCGTCATACAGCTCAAGACCATCTCGGCTACAGACGCCGATCTCTCCATCATGCATATAGATCACTTTATCGGTGTGACCAACGAGAGCTGATGCGTCACTTGCGATGAATACCTCTCCCTCATCGACACCAACAATCAGCGGACTACCCTGTCGTGCGACAACGATTTCTTCAGGGTTATCAGCGCTCATAACGGCGATACCGTATGCGCCGACAACCATCTGTAGCGCTCCGCTAACTGCCTCCAGTAACGTCTCGGACTGCTTGTACAGTGAGTCGATTAGCGCACCGAGAATCTCTGTATCCGTATCGCTCTTGAACACGTAATCCCTCTGTTCGAGAATCAACTTGAGATCCTGATAATTCTCAATGATTCCGTTATGAACTATATATATGTCGCCGATTGCGTGCGGATGAGCATTGCGTTTACTCGGTTCCCCATGTGTCGCCCAGCGTGTATGCCCGATCCCAACAGTATGTTCAACTTTGTTACCGTTAATCCGCTTTTCAAGCTCAGACACCTTACCCTTAGCACGCAGTAAAACTGATTTTTCTTTCTCATCAAGCGTCATGATGCCAGCACTATCATAGCCACGATACTCTAATCGCTTTAGACCAGCCATGAGAATATTTTGAGCATTTTTGTTTCCTATATAACCGACGATACCGCACATATTTTATTGCCTTTATTTTGGTTATTGTTACTCTACAGAAAACAACAGTTTAAATCCTGTGTCAATAAAATTACAATATTTCACACAAAAGCAAAAATTACAACTATTTATTTACTTTCGTATCCTGTTTCTTGGTTAATCCTTGTCGATGAATCTGATTTCTGGTTGCCACCAATTCCAAA
>CALFQW010000074.1 GCA_937919305.1 uncultured Candidatus Saccharibacteria bacterium | reverse complement strand
TTCTCGATCATCATTGCCCTGGTCCCCTCCGGCTTCTTCTTAGTGTTGTGGCGGACACTGATCGTCCCTTACAGCACGAAGGCAGACGACGCCAACAACGAGATGGTTGATCGACTCAAGCCCCACACCCAACCTTGAGTTCGAGCAGGCACCCAGCTCCTCAGCGGTTGGGTGTCTTTATTTGTGGAGACAAAGAGAAAGACCCGTATACATCGATACGGGCCTCGAATTGCAAACCTCCTCATCTGTAATATGCACCACTGCTCGCGGCGTCTGCTTCGCGCTTTGCATACAAGTGAGCATCAGCATAGCCGATAGTCGCGCAAAAGCCTGGGGCCAAACACATCGATAGCTGGATGAAATCAACGAGCGTCGGGCCTAGATCAACCATCACGATCGAGACGGCCGACACGAAGCTCAGTGCCTGCGCAATGAACTTCTTCTCATCAAGAGTAAGCATATCGCTCCGCTCTGATCGCAGGGAAATGAAAAGTACTTACAATATGATTACTATAAAACTTTTATAAATAAATGTCTATGAACCCCCTAGGTCCTTGCCAGAGTCCAAAAATGACAAGAGCCCCATCACGGGGCTCTTGTTCATCTTCCTTCTTCTCGACGACGTTTGCGTTCAGCGAGCATCTCACGACGCTCAGCTTCACGCTTGTCAGCTTGCTCAGTAACCGTGAGCTGTCGATGCTGTTCACTCCATGCCAGCAAACCGCTCGCATAGTGGTGGATCAACAAGCTGCAGATAACGGCACTTGTGACGTATGCAGCAATATCTCTTGGGTCAAAACTGCCAACGATAGCAACTTCGATATCAGCTGCAGCATAGGCAAGACCAGTGAACGCCTCGTATATCAAGCTCAGTACAAGGGCGAGCCAAGGTATCTTGCGAAGTGATCGCATGAGTATCTCGTACTGACGCACATTATTCGCAGTCCTGAACGTTTCTCTACCTGAGTGCACGCTACCAGCTATCCGATAGAACAGCACGCTCAGCATCGCGACGAACCCGAAATCACCGAGATGATGGCGGATGATCGCCGGACCAACCACGAACATCTTCAACGCATTTCCGAGCAGATACAACGATGCCAGCACAATCAGCACACCATACGACCAGCCAAACTCACGTCGAGTAAAGAACACTCTCAGCGAGCCCCAAAACAGCATGCAAATACCAGCAATCAGGTACAGCGCGCCGAGGACAAGCCATTCGGTACTTCCTGGGCCATCTGTCATGGCCAACACCTCATTTCAAGGGACGATGAACAGGTATATTATACTACTTTATATCATCAAAGTCAAAGCACGGAACTCGATCAAGACTATCAGATCTTTAGATATCTAGCTCGTCTTTATTTCGACCGCGATAGTCGTTTACAGATGTGACTATTCGCTCAAACGAGAGTTCTTGCTCACGTTGTTTTTTCACATCTTTTAGACGATATACTTCGTTTGCTATCTCTTTTTCTCCGACGAACAGCATATACGGGATATGCATCTTGACCGCTGCTTTTATTTGTTTGTCGAGTTTTCTTCCTGTAATATCGACAGCAACCTTGATGCCTTCACTGCGCAGTCGTCGAGCCAGCTTGCTTGCGCCAGTTCCAGCCTCGCCAAGTACGATCATGTAGACATCCGTTGTCGAAGATACTTCAGGTAACAAATCGTGTGAGCGTAAAAATACCTCCATAGTTGTGTAGCCAGGAGCAAAACCAACAGTTGGAACGCTTTCTCCACCGAACAGCGAGACCAATCCGTCGTATCTGCCACCGCCGAACATTGCCCTGTTGTTGTCCGGGTGATTGTCAAAGACTTCGAACACCATGCCGGTATAGTAGTCAAATCCGCGCATCAACGATATATCGAAGACGATATTGCGAGCGCCGCCGCTGTGTATCATCTTGAATAACTGCTGTAGTTCTTGTACCGGCTTGAGATCAGCGAGTTCAGCGGGTAGTGCGTCGATACTGTTTGCGCTGATAAGTTTCGCTATCTTTCTCAAGCCTTCAGGTGCGGCATCTTGCCCAAAGATCTCTACAGCCGTATCGCGAAATGTCTCGTGTGGTATCTTACCTTTCTTATCAAAGAGCTTGATCATCAGCTCAGCCTGAACGGTGCTGAGGCCGAGATAGTCACGCATCATGGCGTTGATGAGTTCTCTATGATTGATGCGGATGGTGTACATCTTTTCTGTTGCTTTGAATGCCTTCATGATCTCATGTGCGAGTAGGATGATCTCTGCGTCAGCTTCTGGCCCGGCAACACCGAAAACATCAGCGTTTAGCTGCCAGAACTCACGTTCACGACCCCTCTGAGGGCGTTCATAGCGCATGTAGTTCGCGATATTATACCAACGAGCAGGATAGCCGATCTCTTGCTGTCGTGCAGCAACCATTCGACTAACGCTCGGTGTCATCTCTGGGCGTATCGCTACCGTCCTCTCGCCACGATCAGTAAATGTATATGTTTGCTCATTAACGATCTCTTGACCAGTTTTGGCCGCATATAACTCGAGAGGCTCTAGAAGCGGCGGCAGATAGTCCTCGTAGCCAAATCCCTCTACGACGGTCCGCCAAGTATGGAAGACATAGTTCATGATCCTCTTGTCTTCTGGATAGTAGTCTCTCGTGCCCTTGTATGGTTGTGATGATAAGCTCATAGTCACTAGCAGTATAACAGATACGTAGCGGTTATATAGAAGGCGTTATGTAGTCCATAAACAAATATATGCCAGACAAGACGCCGATCAGAAGAAGTGCAGTAGGCAACAATCGCTTGCTCCAGCCGCGATTTGGCGATTTTTTGTAGTAGAGTGGAGAGTTATAGCCGAGTATATAGACGATATGCAGTAAGACTATCATCGCTATAAACACGATGATGAGCATGATCAGCCAAGATAGTAGCATCCAAACAACTTGGAATTCCTGATATCGCCACAGCTCCGACAGAGTCTCTCGAGCGGTTTCTTGATACATGTTGACATAATACACTATATATGTTAATATGAGAAGATAGTACCTTAATATACCTTGCACGGTGAGATATGTACACGACAACTGTATATGTCTTGCCGTACAAGGCAACAGTGTTCAGCTAGACTGAACAGCAACCGCTCGGAGACCGATCGAGCAGTAGCAAACCCCAGCCACGGGGAGCCAGGAAAAGTTGGGAGTTGGCCGTATATGCCTTCTTTTCCGGTGGTGACGCTTTGGCGCGTTGACACTAACTGGGAGTGAGTTGACATGGTGGTGACCCCCTCAATATGAGGACGCGGCAACAGCCGCAAATCCGCCCCTAGACTTACTGGTATTCGAATGCAACACCCGCTACTGAGCTTGGTCCCGATTACGCTGTGTCCACGGTGCCAAAACCGTGGATATGGCTAGGGTTGCTGTTTGTTCCAGCATTTTCGTTCGTAATTGGACGGAAGACCATGGCTGCAGTCTGCCGACGCCTGAGGACATAACACGCGTAGCTTCGGCTATCAGAGTTATTGGTTCTCGGCGCTTACATAGGCTGAGGATAGATAAACTGGTCTACGCGCCTCAGGATACCGTCGGCCCCACATCTCCCCTAGACCATCCCGGTTGAAAGGAGCATGTGGTGTACCTCA
>CALFQW010000073.1 GCA_937919305.1 uncultured Candidatus Saccharibacteria bacterium | reverse complement strand
TTTTGGAAAATGGAGCAATACGTATCATCATGACCATGGATGAACAGCGATGGCTACAGATAGCATCACGAAATTCGTCTCTTGCAAACGTGATAAACAGATATAACCTCGGCGATACTAACGAGCAAGAAACCTTGAGCGTCCTAGAAGACGGACTTGTAATTGCTGAGTTTCAGAATAAGGTGACATATATGTATCAGGCGCTCAATGAAGCAATCCGCCTGAGTGACAGGTACCTAAGCGATCAAGCCCAGCCGGGTAAAGCGATGAATTTACTCGTTGCAGCGGCGAGTTATCCTGAGGATAGGTTTGTCACCGCGCAATCAGTGCAGCAGGCACTCGAGTCATCACATGGCGTGAAGGTATCAACGGTACATGATACAGACGAGCGCCAAGTATTGTTGAATCTCGAATCTCGTATTCACGATAGAATGATCGGTCAGGAGCACGCGGTTGATTCTGTAAGTGACGCACTCCGTCGAGCCAGGGCAGGGGTGAGGAACGAAAAAAGACCCGTAGGGACATTTCTGTTCCTCGGTCCGACAGGTGTTGGAAAGACGGAGCTCGCTAAGAGCCTTGCCGACGTATATTTTGGCGGTGAGGAAAAAGTAGTTCGCGTTGACCTAAACGAATTTGTACGCGAGGAAGATGTTATTAGGTTGATTGCCGATGGCGCAGAAGACGAAATGAGTTTAGCCGCTCAGATGCAGAAGCAGCCTTTTTCAGTAGTCTTGCTCGATGAGATAGAAAAAGCTCATCCGAGTGTACTTAGTTCGTTGCTACAAATGCTTGATGAGGGGATATTGCGTACGAGCAAAGGCCGACGAGTGAGTTTTCGTGATGCCGTCGTCATCGCCACGAGTAATGCTGGTGCCGATATGATACGACATCATGTTGAGCTAGGTGAGTCGCTCAAGAACATTGAGAAGAAGCTTGTCGAGCATCTCATAGCGGAGCGCGAGTTTAAGCAAGAGTTCCTCAATAGATTTGATGATATCGTTTTGTTCGAGCCTCTAGGTCAGAATGACCTACTCAAGATCATTGACCTCATAATCTCAAGTACCAACAAAACACTATCCGCTCAGAAGTTAAAGATTGAGGTGGATGACACCGCGAAGTCTGTTCTTCTCGAACGCGGCTACGACCCACAGTTTGGCGCTAGGCCTATGCGCCGTACAGTGCAAAAGACTATCGAGAGCCTTCTGGCAAAGCGGGTACTGGCCGGCGAGACAAAACCGGGGCAGAAGATAGTGATCTCAGCAGATGACATCTTGTAGTATCTGAGCTATACTATCTCGGTACAAACGCTATGCGGGCGTGGTATAACGTTTATTACTCCTGCCTTCCAAGCAGGCAACGCGAGTTAGACTCTCGCCGCCCGCACCATAGAAAAAATACCCCTATGAGGGTATATTTTTTATGAAACCTTCTATCTTTCTGTGCAGCAACTCTGGCTGATTGAGGCCGCTATGGTGGCCGGTTGGTATTACTTCTAGTTGGACGCCACTTCCTAGCCTCATCGTTTTTATATTTTCGTGATATATGGGCCTGTCATCTCTTCCGACGAGGACTAGTGCCGGCTCGGTGTAGTCCCTTAGATTGTCCACAACGGTTGGTTGATATATGACGTTCTGGAGCGTTAGGTTGCGGGCTTTAGATCCGTGACGGCTGACGCGATTTGGGAGTAGTTGCAGTATGAACCAACCGATCTGGCGGTATTTTGATGTAACGAGATACCGATAAAATCTTGATGTGGCGTGAACATCTGAACGAGCTTGTTTACCGTCCAGAAATAGCGGCGGATGAACTAGTATTGTCGACACAACTCTATCTGGGTACTTTATGGCGTATTCTAGGGCAAGCATCGACCCCATCGAGTGACCAACTAAGACTAGTTTCTCCGAAGAAGTGCTCTTGTCGATTTGTTCGCTGACGTGAGTTAAGTGAGCATTCCAGTCATAGCTAGAATCCTTCTTCCTCGTGAATGTTCCGTGACCGAGCAGGTCTATAGTGATGCAGTCGTATAGTGTCTCGTCGAATAACGGCAATAGTTTTCGCCAATATTTTTTCGATGCTATAAATCCATGCAAAAATACAATGGTCGTTCGCTGTTTTGTCATACGTATTATTGTAACCGACGACTTGCGATATTCTTGTTATAATGGCTGGTGCGCGCCCTGATAGCTCAGCTGGATAGAGCAGAGGACTTCTAAGCCTAAGGTCGTTGGTTCGAATCCAACTCGGGGCACCATATAGAGTTTTGGTACATG
>CALFQW010000072.1 GCA_937919305.1 uncultured Candidatus Saccharibacteria bacterium | reverse complement strand
GGCGGGCCCGACCGGATTCGAACCGGCGATCTCCTCCGTGACAGGGAGGCGTGATGGACCAGCTTCACTACGAGCCCACATCTTTGTCACACCATCTTTGTCTACAAGATGTTTGACCTAGAAATTCTACCAAAGATCATCGTTTACCGCAACAGAGATAGTCGTCATTCTGATATAATGCAGCACAAATGGTATGCCACCTTAGCTCAGTTGGTAGAGCGTCGCATTCGTAACGCGAAGGTCGCCGGTTCAATCCCGGCAGGTGGCTCCAGGTAATGTGGTGATTTCTGCTATTAGAAGCTATACTGTATTGAGGAATTATGAACGATATTTTCAAGTCTGTTTTGCGAGATAGAGTGTACTTGAGTACAGTGGTCATTAGCGCTTTACTTGTTTTTGTAGTGCTCATCCTAGGTGCTATCAATATTCGTCCCAGCGAGCTACAGGTACCTGTTAGATTTAGCTCTTTTGGTATCACCAAGTTCTACACAGAGCAGTGGTTTTATCAGTTTTCTTTCATTGTCTTTAGTGTCGGATTACTCGTAGTGCACACGCTGATCGGTTTAAAAATATACAAAAACAAAGATCGTTTATTTGCATTAACTTTTCAATGGCTAACTATCGCCATACTTGTGATTGCCGTTATCACGGTAGCAGCCATATTACGCGTAGCAGACTTTGCCTGATGATTGACTTAGAGATACCGCACGGAAAACGGACAAAGCTATATAGGTTCTTTGAGGTACTTCCCGCCGTTATCAGTTTTACAATGGTATTATTACCAATTTTGTTGAGTTTCATTAATCCACTCTATGGGGCTGTGTTTGTCATAGTATTTATCATCGTATGGTTTGTGAAGATGATTGGCATGTCGTCGCGTACTGTTCAGGGCTACGATACACTGAAGCGTGCCAAGAAAATACACTGGCCACTGAGGCTAGCGGATCTGGAAGATCCTGTTGTCGCCATGGAGCATCGTGGCTATAGTACGTCTTGGCGAGCACAGGTACATCATCAAAACTTAGAGCAGCTAGCAAAGACTGTTGACGCACGAAAACCATCGGATATCTATAATGCGGTCATCATCGCAAGCTATAACGAGAGTATTGATGTGCTTGAACCTACGCTCCAGTCTGTCTTAGAGAGTGATTATGATCCTGCTCATATGATCCTTGTACTCGCGTATGAGGAAAGAGATGGTGCGCAGTCCGAAGCTGCCTGCATGGAGCTAGTTGAGCGGTATGCCACAAGGTTCAAAC
>CALFQW010000071.1 GCA_937919305.1 uncultured Candidatus Saccharibacteria bacterium | reverse complement strand
GCTCATAATGCCCTAAGTCCAAATCTGTTTCGGCGCCGTCTTTTGTTACAAAGCACTCGCCATGTTCTTTTGGATTCAAAAGACCCGCATCTACATTGAGATACGGGTCGCATTTTTGAATAGAGACCTTGCTGCCTTTTGCCTGCAAAATTGCACCGATGCTTGCCGCAGTGATGCCCTTACCGACGCCTGAAAGCACTCCTCCAGTTACAAAGATATATTTTTGTTTTGCCCCCATGTTTGTGTACACCTCCATGGAACCTCATTGTAGCACCATCTCACGAAAAAGCGCTACATAGATGGTGTTGTATTATTATCACTACACTAGATATAGCGTTTGTCGGATAGCGGCTCTCGAGTATACTAAGCTTATGCTTAAAAGTCGCGGCTTTACTATTGTCGAGTTATTGATTGTGATCGTTGTGATCGCCATTCTCGCCGCCATCACTATCGTTGCCTACAACGGTATCCAAGACCAAGCACGACTTGCGACGGTCAAAAGTGACTTATCAAACGCTGCGAAGAAAATGGAAGTGTACCGCATACAGAATAACGACACCTACCCGACAACATTGGCTGGCGCTGGCGTCACCGCTAGTGGTGACGTCACCCTGCAGCTCAGCGTCGATAACTCCTCATCACCAAAGACGTTCTGTATCACTGCAGTTCACAGTTCGAGCGTCGGAACCGCCTACCGCATCACTCAAGCAGGAACGGTAGAAAATGGCCAGTGCAGCGGACATACGACAAACCCAGGGTTCACCAACCTCGTGAACAACCCAGGTTTCGAAACGTCGTCGTCATCGACCACGGCTCGCCGCAATCTATTCGCCTATAGCTACGCCTACAACCAGATGACTCGAACGGAAAATATCTCGTATGATGGCAAGACGTGGGATCGATACTCGTTGAATAGTGGCGTCAACGCTGGTCACACAAGGCACTACGCCAATCTTGCTGACCTCACGAATGGCTACACCTATACCACTCAATGGGAGGTCGCTAACGACGGAACTTCGCCTATAAGCGTCTCGTCCGACTGGTGTGACATATCGGGCGGCTCCGCAACGATCGCACCCGGGGAAACTCGCGTTATTACCGTGACGCAGTCTAGAGGTACCTATGATGCGACCTTCCGATTTGCCGACCTCACCGTATCGGGCAGTTCTAGCGCGCGAAGCGTCCTAGTGAGGAATGTCATGATCGAGCAGTCACGCAATGCCCTCGCCTTCTTTAATGGCTCGACTGCATCAGATCAAGACTTTAGCTATGGCTGGACTGGTGCGCCCAACGCAAGCCCTAGCGTCCAGTCCGGCACCTCGCCACTCAACTACGGCTCAAACCGAGTTGCCAATATCCAGTCAAGCGCTTGGGTTGGCGCTGGCAGCCGATCGCTGCGGCAGATCCCCCTCAATTCGGCATCTAACGATAACTACACCGAGTTGACTGGTGGCTCTAATATGGCTATCCCGACATCGACGCTACAACCCTCGACAGAATACACATTGATGGCAACCGTTCACATTGAAGAACCGCTCACCGGCACGCTCAGCGGCAACGGAACACGCTCGCTCTTTGTGCACCTTAATGGCACCACCCTCTCGCTGAACGGCACCCGACAAGCACCAAATGAGCCAGGTACCTACGACCTACGCGTTACTTTTACAACTCCAGCAAGTTTTGCGAACTATAACACCATTCGCCTCTACCACGGTGGACACGCAGGAAGCGGCGACCTGTGGTGGGATAAGATTGGCCTCGTTGAAGGCAACTACACCGGTCCTTACTTTGAATAGGTCGAGGCGACAGTCTGCCAAGAAGAGCCCGGCGCGTACATCACAAGCGGCATCTGCTCCATTGACCAAGCCTGCTGTATGGGCGCAAGCACCTCCCAGGCTCGTATAATTTCCGAGCTGGTCGTAAAAATGGCATGCTCGCCTTTCATGGCCTCAAGAATCACACGCTCATAC
>CALFQW010000070.1 GCA_937919305.1 uncultured Candidatus Saccharibacteria bacterium | reverse complement strand
CTAATGGATCAGATGGACCAGGTACTATTGACCCAAATATCGTTACTCAAGGAAATAAAACATATCTTGTATGGGGTGGTGGCAATATCCGTATCATCGAGCTGAATGTAAGAGGGAATGGTTCCATGAGCACAAAAGGAGCGGCAAAACTTCTACTCTCCAAGCCTAGTAACGGAAATCAGATTGAGGGTGCTTATGTTATCAATCGTGACGGGTGGTTCTACCTCTTCTATTCTTATGGAAAATGGGAGAGCAAGGGCGGTTCAAATGAATACTCAACACGAGTAGCCAGGTCAAGAAATATAACAGGACCTTATACTCCTGCTGCAAATAACGCACGTTCTGTACTGACTGGAACTGGTTCTGATTTCCGTGGTCCTGGCCACAACTCGGTCGCAACCGATGATGCGGGGCAGGACTGGATCGTATACCATGCATGGCACAAAGGGAAACGATCACTCATGATAGACCCGATCGTTTATGAAGGTGGTTGGCCAAAAGTAAATGATGGCCATCCATCTAGAAATAGAGTCGCGGACGGTCCAATTATCGGTAAGGATGCCGACGGTAACACGTCAACTGGTGACCTCGAGGGTGACTGGGCATGGCCACTTGGTAGACAGATATGGGATAAGTACCCTCAGTCATTCCTAGGTAGTCACTATGCTGGCGGTGGATTCCTTGGTAATGGTGGATCATCTGTAGATATTGGCTTTCCGGGTGATACCGGTTCACCGATCTTCTCAATGCTCGATGGAAAAGTTATCAAACAACCTCTTGGTAGGTCGTCATACCGTTGTACTGGTACACCGAATGTTAGTAATAACGGAGGGATGTCTATCGAATCAAAGGTTGATGGAAAAACTGTAGTAATAGCTTATGCACACGGCTCAAATCCGCAATTTAGAGCTGGGCAAGAAGTAAAAGCAGGACAACAGATTCTAAGACTTGGTAATGTCGGAAATTCTTGTGGATCCCATCTTCATATGGATATGACCTACGGTGGTAAAAATGTATGTTTGCAGGATGTATTTAGAGCTATGGACAAAGGGTCTGTAAATCTCAGCTTACTTGCAGCGAAAGCGACGTCAACATGCGGATAAAATCAAATATCTTCACCAATATCACTGTTCTATTCATAGCTTCAGTTATAGTGTTGCAGCCATTTGCGAGCAATGTCTCTGCTGTATCTGGAGCCGATCGCGAGCTAGTGAGGCGAGGTATCACACAGTATGATCCAGATGTGAATGCTTGTTCAGAAAATACAACCGACGATAGCCTTATTATCGGTGACAAAGACTACAATCTACCAAACGACTACGGTGATTCAAGTAAAAATCAACAGCTCATTGAGCGTAATAAACAGATTATGTTTAATTACTTCAGTGAACAAGGATTTCCACCTCTTCAGGTTGCTGGAATTATGGGAAATATAGCGGTTGAGTCTGGATTTGATCCTGAGCGTATCCAAGGTAGAGCGATCGGTGATGGTAGTAAAAATCCAGATGATGCAGGTGGGGGCGGGTATGGGCTTATTCAGTGGACACCAGGAAGTAAGATTAAGACAGCACTAACTGACGCCGCAATCGATACCCCGGTGTGGAATTTATATACTCAGCTTGACCTCATCTACGGTCACATGCAGAATAAACCACCCATCACTAGAGGATCTTTCAATATTGATGATTACAATAAACTCAGAACTATTCAGGAGGTAGTTTTCTACTTCGAAGATCAGATCGAAGGTGCAGGAACACCTCATTATGAAGCTAGATATCAGGCCGCTGGAGAGATATTTCGGAAGTATGGTGGCGGTGTGAGTCTCCCTTCAACTATAAGCGATGAGGGTAGCGGTGCATCTGGGAATAGCTTTGAGAGTAACGATGATTGTTATAACGATACAGATACCGGCAATGGTGGTATTGCGAGTGCAAATGGTTTCACGTTTCCGCTAAAAACAACTAAGACCGTCATCCAAAAAGGTACATACGGAGACGGAGGTACTGTTTGGTGCTATAAGGCTCAGACAAACTGTCATCACCACTACAATGCCGCTGATGTCATGGTTCCAGAGGGGACTGTTGTTGTTGCGGCAAGAGATGGTGTAGTCCAGAGAACAAACCCAGGTAATCAAAGCCCAAATAACGTCACCATCAAAACAACAAAGAAGGACGATCATGCAGGGGGAGAAGTTAATTTCTACCAACACATGGGCCGAAATACAGTGAGAGTACGAACAGGTAAGATAGTGAAAGCAGGGGATATCCTTGGAGCTGTTGGAAATAAAGAAGACGCATTTAATACACCACCTCACCTACATTTTGATATGCTACCTTCGTCTTATGATTATCGAGTCAGCTGTGCGTCGGCAAGTTGCATGAGTTACCCCTTTATAGAAGTTCAACCCGCCATGACGGCATCATACGAAAAGTTACCCGAATAAAAGGAGTTACATGGATTGGAATCGCGTTGATATAAGAAAATTATCCATCTTCATAGGAACAGGGTTAGCTATCCTAGGGCTACTAACGTATGGACTCTATTGGTTTGCAACGCATGGAAGAGTTGTTATCACTAACATCGGCGACGATACGTTTGAAATAGCTTCGATCGAATCAATAGCAAATCCAGATGCGCAAATAAAAGACTTATCGAATAACGCCATAGTCCCATCCGGTCTGTATGCACTTAGAAATGACGATGACAATAGGTTGAGAGTGGTACACGTTGAAGTCCGTGGCTGGTTACAAACATCTTCGGTTACTTTCAGTGAGCCTTTGAGTGCAAGCCAATACAGAAAAACAGCTCTGAGCTACGAAAACTATCTTAATACACCTCAGGGAAATAAAGTGAGTTTTACAGATTTATACGGCGACACATCAAGCTATACTCTTCATCAAAATGATGATGCATTTGGATATAAATATACAGAAAATCCAATAGGTGACACATTCTTTAATCCCGCAACTACACCTGACGGACAGCTTATTGGGTTAACTACAACTGGTATAAAGCAATACTCATTCGATACAAAAGAGTTCAAATTAGTAGACGATCTTGCAGTTAATCCTGCAGAAAATGAGCCTCAACTATATCCCAAACTACAACGGTCAAGTGATCTTAGGGCAACTTCGATCGGTCTGTACAATGTCACTACTACCGACCTATCTATTATCCGCGACAGCAAAGTGCAGCAGGTTATAAATCTTGGTAATAGCGCCGGTAATGAAGCGGTTTATGACTTTAATGATACATACGTTACATATATCACCCGAGAAGTAGCTCGAGGTGGAGTAACGAACGATGCACGAGATGTTGAAACTGAGGAGGACGGTAGAGACTTCACTATAAATATAAAAAATATCTCTTCCGGTGAAACAAAAAACATAAAGCTCGATAACGTAAAGACTATTGATTCACTCGCGATATCACCCGATGGGAAGTACATTGCGACAACTATCGACACAAAATTATGGTTATTTGATATAGAAACTCAAAAACCTCTTGTTGCTGACTTATATAACGCAGCAAACCAGTTCTTTTGGCGAGACGGTTTACTTTTGTCTATCAACACAGAATCTGGGATTATTCAGTTAGACCCAGTTAAAAGAGAGATTCAATCAATTCTTAGAAATCCTGAAAACGGCTTATCCTACTCATATGTCACACCAATAGGTGACACGCTCTATACCACGGCTTTTTCATCAAAAGAACGTTCTGAATTACCAGATGCTTATGAGATAAAGATCGGTGATGAGGACAATCAGAAAACCGCTCTCAGTCTCTATAAGAACCTGCCTATAAATACTCTCAACTATGGGATCAATTATATAGATGACACTATCTATATCCGGGTAACGTACTTTGAGAGAAGCGATAGTCAGAACTATCGTGATAAAGTTGCCAAATATCGTGAAGAGGCAAATGAAGCGTTACGTTCGAAAATTCCCGAAGATATACTCAGCCAGTTGAAAATTGTTAATCTACCTATCGAGTAGTACTATCATTGCTAGTTGAGGTGAATAGTATTGATACCATCTATGGCGTGTGTATCTGTGATGATAGTCTGATTTGTTTTGAGCGTTTCGCTGAGTCTCTGCTTTCTCTGACTGTCTAACTCGCTATAAACATCATCGAGGAGTATGAGTGGTTTTTTCTGTGAAATTTCTTCGAGGATGTCTGCAAAAGCTAACTTCACCGCTAGCATGAGTGATCTGACTTCACCGCGTGATGCACTGAGTTTTGCATCTTCTTTGTTGAGTAAAATCTTAAAATCATCTTTATGAGGACCTGAAGTAGTCGATGCTCTTAGTTTGTCATCTTTATATTTAGATAGAAGAATCTTATGGAATTCTGAAACTTCTTGCGAAGGAATCGTCTGGATATAACCCATATGTACAGTATCTGTATTTCCCGATATAGCACTGTAGTATTCCGCTAACTTACTATCAATCCTATCTATGAACCGTTGTCGCGCCGCTACTATATTTGCACCATACTCCGCTAGCATCACGTCCCAAGCGAACAAAGCATCATTTATCATCGAACTGTTTCGATGGTCTTTGAGGATATTATTCCTTTGTCTTACTGCTCGCTCATATCTGTTTTGTGTCGTTTTATACCCGGGGATTATCGAAGCGATCATGGTATCTACATCAGCTCGTCGACGAGAAGGTGATCCATAAATAAATAAAGTGTCGTGCGGCTCAAACAAAACAACAGGTAATCTATCTTTGTTATGGAACCTTTTTTTATTATTTTTTAAGACAATTTGTTTTGGTGGTGAATTGTCTCTTTGATACCTGATCTCTCTATAAATATCGTCTACAAGGCCACTGAGACGCCACCAGTTAGTTTCATATGTACCTAGATGTACATCTTGCGCTCTAAACGAACTACCCGTCAGGAGGACGTGTATAGCTTCCAGGATGTTTGTTTTACCACTTCCGTTTATGCCCGAAATGAGCGTGACATCTGGGTCAAACTCGAATAATTCCTTTTTGTGTGACCGAAACTGTAAAAGCTCGATCTGTGATAATCGCATAGTACTTAGTGTATACCTAACTACGAAGCGGCATCACGATGTGTTTATACTCACTATTGGATTTATTGTCCGTTATAACGCAAGGAGCTAGCTTACCGCTAAAGCCGAACTGGATCGATGCATCGCTAAAGCAACCGAGTGCATCTATGAGATATCGTGAGTTCAATGACACAGTGCCATCTTGATCAACTTCCGCATTGGCTTCTGAGGTGTTTTCACCTAACTGCGATGCAACAGAGTGAATGGATAATATTTTCTTTACACTATCTGCAGATATGGTGACACTGCCACCACTCTCTTTCGCAAACAAACTTGCGATCTTTGTAATACGCACAAAATCAGATCTGTCTAGGTTTGCATGAATTTCAGTTTCGTTGGGTATGAGCTGACGGTAGTCGGGAAATTTACCCTCTATCAGTCTACTTGTTAGTTCTATGTCACCTATTCGATACAGTACTTGGTCGTCGTCAAAAGTCATCTCAATACTATCGCAGTCCTCAGGTATAACTCGAGCAACCTCCGACAGGGTGCTTGCAGGAACTAAAGCATGGATCTCAAGCTCTGTTTTCACCACTTTGCGCTCAGCGAGCCTATACCCATCCGTTGCCGCCATATATAGAGCACCCTCAAAGCAATGGCAGAGTACCCCTGTGAGTACTGGTCGAGTATCGTCGTTTGACGCGCAGAGGATTGTCTGAGATATCGCTCGCTTGAAATCCGACGTATCGACTGTGAGCTTTTTTAATGATTCGATAGCGGGCAAACTAGGGAATTCGTCCGATGCAAGACCATTGATGACTGATGAGTAACTATTTGCTTCTATGTGTAACTTCACGCCTTCGACACGTAGATCGATGTTTGTCTTGGGTAGGTTTGCGATGAAATCACTGAGTAGGCGGGCAGGGATAGTAATAGATCCTTCGCTAATAACCTTTGCACCGATGTTTTGGGTTATTGCTATCTCCAGGTTAGTTGCAGCTAGGACTAGTCTATTGTTTTCTGTCTTCAACAGTATATTACCAAGCACAGGTAACGATGCTTTACTGCCTGCGACACGCGATACAACAGACAATGCTTTATGTAGGTTTTCTTGAGTGACTGTTACGCGCATTTTATTTCTCCTTTATTAATATAAATAGTAGTCGTAGTAATAGGTCTTGGGGATAGTGGGGAAAAGTAAGTTCGTAACAGATAGCAAACAGAACATTTTAGTTGTTCAAAACGTATGGAAATTCTATGCGGAAAAGTCGTGGAAAAGCTACTTTTTATCCTCTTTTTTTCGTAAGCCACCAAAGAGCGGCTAAGTGTGTGTATAAACTGTGTATCGAAATCCTCAGACTTTTCCCGTGGTTCACCACAGCTTTTTACACAAAAAAGTGATTGTTTTGCACAGCACTTAGACATAAAGTTTCTCCTTTATCTCTGCAACTTGCTCACGAATAATAAAATCAAGCTTGATGGCTTTCTCTATCTTTTCAACAGAGTGTATTGCGGTAGTGTGATCCTTGCGCCCTAGTTCGCCGGCAATTCGTGGGAAGCTGAGATGCAGCTCGCTGCGTAGTAGGTACATAGCTATCTGACGGGGGACAACGATATATTTGTCACGTTTTGGGCTCTTTATATCAGTCACCTCTATTTGGAAATGTTTTGCGGTTCTATCGACAACTTGTTTTGGCGTCAAATGGGAAGGTCGAGTCGCACGTGAATTGCCGAGGAGTCCAGCGGCAGTCTGTAGATCAGGTTCTATGTTTCTCATTTCAGCGAAGGCGAGTAATTGATTGAGCGCACCTTCGAGCTCACGGATATTCGTCTTGATATTGTTCGCAAGATACTCGATAGTCTCTCTACCGACACTCACACCACTCTCGGAGGCTTTTGTATCAAGGATTGCACAACGTGTCTCAAAATCAGGAAGCTGAATATCTATAGTCATACCCCACTCGAAACGACTTCGCATACGCTCAGTGAGAGTAGGGATGTTCTTTGGAGGTTTATCTGACGTGATGATGAGCTGCTTATTTGATTGATGTAGTGCGTTAAATGTATGAAAGAATTCTTCCTGAGTCTTTTCTTTTCCAGCGATGAACTGCATATCATCGACAATTAATACATCTACCTCCCGGTATTTTGTCGAAAATCCCTTTTTCTTGAATCGTATACTGTCCAAAAATTCATTTACAAACGTTTCCGAGTTGATATACAAGACCTTTGCTGATGGATTCTTGCGAACTACCTCATTACCAACCGCTTGAGCAAGGTGTGTTTTACCTAGGCCAACACCACCATAAAGGAAGAGAGGATTATATTTTGTTCCTGGGTTAACTGCTACAGCCTGACAGGCCGCATACGCGAGATCGTTACTCGAACCAACGATGAAGTTATTGAACGTATAGCGATGATTAAGGCCGCTCGAAACAGTTTTTCGCTGCGGTGATTCAGAAGGTTTTTTGCTGTTGTGATCACGAACAGCGTCCATGAGAGGTGAAGTGTCGCTTGCGGCTTTTCGTGGCTTCGAACCCTTTATCACGTAGCGTACTGAGAGTATGTCAGAACGGTGTTTTTGCAGTGTTTCTAAAACCAACGAGTTAAATTTTTTCTCGAACTGGCTTTTTGAAAAGATATTTGAGACAGCTATATGCACCACACCTGCCTGTATATCGATCAGATCAGTTCCTTTGAACCACGCAGCGAAATTAGCTTGCCCTACACTGAGCTCTATTTCACCAAGGGCGGTTCGCCATAAATCATTCACACTACTTTCATCCCCAACTACCACTTCCTTTTAACTACCTAACAATATACTGAGAATCGAGCTTTTCCACAACCTGAAATACATGGGTACAAAAAATAGGCAACAACACTGATTGATTTATACACAATACGTCGCTACCTCAAGAAAAGCTGTGGATAATACACGTGAAACTGTGGATATTTTTTGGTAGCTCGATAACATCATTCATATATTTCAATACTTTACTTGAAATATCGCAGCTTTTTTTGTAAAATGTGATTCGTTATGCCGAAGAGGACACACCAACCAAAAACGAGACACCGAGCACGTGTACACGGCTTTCGTGCCAGGATGGCAAAGAAAGCAGGACGGCTTGTAATTAAAGCTCGACGACTGAAGGGGCGCAAGAAACTTAGCGTCTAGCAACAACAACTAGACTAGTTGAAAAAGCTGCCACACGGCAGTTTTTATTTTTGCCATATATTGGCGGTGTCTCAACTAACACTAGTGGTAGACTGGATAGCAATATGATTGCAAAAAAATACAGATTTCATGGTCACGGCAGTCTAAGATATGTATATAAACACGGTCAAGTTGTTAGATCGAAACATTTTGCTATCAAGTATTCTCACAATCCTAAGCGTAAAAATTCGCGTCTATCTGTAGTTGTCGGAAAAAAAGTTCTCAAATCAGCAGTCAAAAGAAACCGCATCAGAAGAAGACTATTTGAAGTTCTTCGTAAAAACTGGGATACGGTGCCCTCTCATTCAGACATTGTTTTGACCGTATATACCGCAGACATTCTTGTTATTTCAAATACAGATCTTGAAACCACAATACTCGATAGCTTGTCGAAGATATCATCGTCAAAACAGTAGTCAAACTACTATAATTTCTGGTATAATATACAGAGTATATGAGTTTATTTGATACGTTGATCGTACAGCCGATCTTTAATCTACTTGCGTTAATTTATGGCGTGATACCTGGGGGTGATTTTGGTGTTGCTTTGATATTGTTCACCGTCATCATTCGCCTGTTGATGTGGCCACTTGTCAAGAAGCAACTTCATCAAACTCAACTCATGAGAAAGCTTCAGCCCGAACTGAAAAAGGTTCGTGCAAAAGCCAAAGGTAACAAGCAGCTCGAAGGTCAGCTCATGATGGAGCTATATCGTGAAAGAGGCGTGAAACCATTTAGTTCATTTGGACTACTGTTTCTCCAGTTGCCGATATTTATTGCACTCTATAGCGTCATACAGATAATTACCCTGCAGCGCGACCGTATCGCCGACTTTACATATCAGCCCATAGAGCAGCTCAAGCCAATCGCCGATATCATTAACAGTCCGACGAACCAATTTGATGAAACTCTCTTCGGTGTAGTTAATCTGACGAGAGTCGGTGTCAGCGACGCTGGTATATATTTTCCTATCGTTGTAGTTGCAGTATTGGCAGCGATCTTGCAGTACATACAGTCACGTCAGATAACACCTCAGACAGAGTCAAAGAAAAAGCTTCGTGACCTCTTCAAGGATGCTTCAGAAAACAAAGATGTCGACCAATCAGAGATAAGTGCAATCATGACAAATCGAATGATTATGATATTCCCAGTGTTAACACTTGTGATAGGACTATACTTGCCCGGAGCACTCGTACTCTACTTTGCTGCCTCGAGCGCAGTTGCGGTAATACAGCAACACATACTACTCAAACAAGACGTCGAAGAGATGGAAGTAATAGCTCGTGAACCAGCTACTAAGAACAAAGCTCGTACGGTACGGAAGAAGTCCGGCTCGAAGAAAAAACGTTCTAGCGAGACTACCTCACGGATCATCACCGCACAAGAAGCAGAAGTCGTTAATGAGACGAAAGACACTGCTCCAAGCAAGAAAACCACTAGCCGCAAGAAGCCTAAAAAGAAAAGGAGGCGGTAGTCGTGGATAAAGAAACATCTATTTCTTTTGCAAAAAAATACATCGAAGACATCTTGTCATTCTTTGGTCTAAATATAGACGTCAAAGCGGGTTGCGACGATGAGGTTATCGAATTGTCTGTACCGTCTACACATCTGAATGGTTTTCTTATAGGACAACGGGGGGACACTCTACGTTCTTTACAGCAGCTCATCTCGACAACTCTGAAGAACAAAGACGCGGTTATACATCGAGTTAATCTCGATATAGCGGACTACAAAAAGCAGCGTTACGATCGTCTCGTAGAGCAGGTTGCAGATTGGGTGAGTGAAGTTCGAGGAAATGCTGAACCAAAACACCTTCAACCGATGAACGCAGCAGAACGAAGAGTAGTTCACCAGGCAGTTAGCGACTATAGTGACATAGTAACGCAATCAGAAGGTGAAGGACGAGATCGTCACATCGTTTTATCGCTCGATAAAACAGACTCGTAGACATCTAGCGTTTCTTGCGCCATACGCTTCCACGAAAACTCTTTTACTCTACCGTACCCTGCCTCAACTACCTTATTTCTAAGCTTTTTGTCTTCCAAGACAGACTTGATCGCCTTCTCTAGACCAGACGTACTCAACGGGTCAAAGTAGACGGCCGCGCTGGCGCAAACTTCAGGCAGACATGTAGCGTTACTACTGATGACGGGGCAGCCTTCATACATGGCCTCAAGGGCGGGTATGTGAAACCCTTCAGATAGAGAGGCTACGACATACGCTTGTGCATTTTGGAAGAGCCATCGTTTTTCTCCCTCAGAAACAAATCCCAAAAAGTGAACATTCTCAACGTCCTGTTTATCGACATACCGTTCGAGATCCTCATAGAAAAACTCTTTTTTACCTGCGAATACTAGATGAAGCTCAGGATGATTACTTTGCACCTGTTTATACGCGTCAACGATACGTTTTAAGTTTTTATAAGGGAAAGCATTACCTATGAAAAATACGAACTTTTTATTTTTTAGGTCCGATATAGCTACAGGACGACCCGCGAGAGGATCACCAGCTTCCAGTGTAGTAAATACTTTATCTGCATGTTGTCTACCCGAGAACTCGAGAACATCATTTCTGACATATTCAGTTGGTGTTACGACCGCGTGACTGCGCCAGATTACATTCCTGACTAGTAGATTGAAAATAGCTTTTCTTATCCGGTAGATGGCTGGATTCATATCAATATTTTCGAACTTGATAAGTGTCAGATCGTGTACGGTTGTCACTCTTTTTCCGAAATATAGTAGTGGTTGATTTGGCATACAAAAATGTACTAGGTCAGGCTTGAGAGCATGGAGGGTTTTCGCCAGACTTATCTGCTCCGCAAACGTATAATCTTTGACTGGTGCATGTATAGCCGTGAAGTTCTTGGCGGTTGGTTTCCAGCTAGTTAGATCACGCAGTAGAACGAAGTACTGATTTTTACTATCTATCTTCTGGAGATGGTTGAGAAGGTTTTCGCTATAGACTCCTGTGCTTGAGCCGGTGATGCGCGCGTCGATAACGATTTTACGAGACATGTCTCTACTATACTAGAACTTCTCTCTATTGATACGACCTCTTGAGTTTGATATCAGCGAATCAAACAAGTTACGATGTTTGGCTAGCATGTAGACACAAAAAAGAGCTGTTGTTATAACGATAGTGCTGAGAAGAATGTTTCCCGGGTTTATCGATGGTGGTAGCAGGAAGTAGGTGGCCATAACGACTACTCCATGTGAGACGTACACATAAAGAGAATGTTTACCTAGATACTCAACCTTCTTCCCGATCGTTTGGTCGATGATATTTTGTTCGTATTTGCGCACTAGTATATAGAGGGTACTAAACCATAACCCACCAACAATTAGTCGACCCGGAGCTACTGATGACTTTGAGAACCAGCTATCCCATACGCTATTCCTCAGAGCTTCAAGCTGGCCGAGAACAACTGGATCAAAAAGAGTTATTCCTGGCAGTGTGAGGAGATAGGGAATGATAACCGCGGATACCACAGAGACAACAAAGGTGATTGCGGACAGACTGGTGAGTATAAATAAACCTGATCGCTTTATTGTGTGCGGTATAGTTTTGGTTGCATGCTCTATGTTTGGCAGGTAGTAGCCGATAACTATACCCAGCACGAATATGATCTGCCATCCACTGAATGGCATGAACAGCGCGACATCTCTGAGGAACAACCAGATAGTGATGCTTGCGGGTAGAACAAGCCAAGCTTTTTGCTTCGATAACAACCATAGAACAGCTGGTGCCGCAAACATAAATACAGCATATCGATTTAAGAAGTCAGTCCAGCCATACGAGTACCGTAGAGTGAACGTGTTGAGTAGATAACTCTGCAGATCACTAGGCCAGAGTGGTAATCCAACGATATTATTCGGACTACTCCATAGTGCTATAAGAGTGTATGTTAGTGTACCTATAACAGATATAACGTAGAGTAGCAGGGCACGCTTCCATATGTGTTGAATGGTTTTTTTACGAGATCCCATGATCTTATGGCCATATATATAGCCGACCAATATACCCGAGACGACGAAAAACCCTTCA
>CALFQW010000069.1 GCA_937919305.1 uncultured Candidatus Saccharibacteria bacterium | reverse complement strand
GAATGCTCGCGGACCAGAATTCCGCCGCGAAGTCCGGGTGACCAGCGACGCCCGGCCGGGAGCGGATTCGACGATCGTCGACGCCAGCCCCACCTCGGCGAACCAGCTCTCGATGAGCTCAGCGGCCGGGCGTTCCGGGTTCGCCTTGTTCATCCCCCAGTTCTGGGTGTCGATGCGGATGAGCTGCTGGCACAGGGATGTGACCTCGTCCTCGGCGGCACTGAAATCAAACATGGAGACTCCCCTTCGACACGACGGTGCTGAACAGGATCAACGTTAACGCACGGGCGCGACGGGGAATGAGCGAAGGCCCTCCCGGATTCCTCCGGAAGGGCCTTCCCTGTTGTGCGCGAAGGGGGACTTGAACCCCCACGTCCGATAATTTGGACACTAGCACCTCAAGCTAGCGCGTCTACCAATTCCGCCACCACTGCATGTCTAATGATAAATGTGCTTAGTGAGTTTCACGTCATCCTGGGACATACGCGCTACGCGTCTACGATAGTTTTACGTTCACGCAGACTGCTACTCATACCATAAAGTACCGCTGTATTGTAATCGAAATTTGCCGTTTTCTCAAGATGTCGAAAATAGAAGAGCCCCGCATTGTGAAATGCGGGGCATTGTCTCCTCCTTTCGATTATGACCTAGTCGAGTAGGCCGTTGGACTCCATGGCGCGGAGACGGCTATAAAAACCGTTCTTGCGCTTGAGCTGCTCATGAGTACCGACCTCAACGATTTGCCCCTTGTCCATCACCACAACGACATCCGCTTTCTCGATAGTTGAGAAACGGTGCGCGATGATGACAAGAGTTGTTGATCGCGATTCGATCAGTCGGTCGATGTTCTGCTGGATCTGGGCTTGCGTTTCAGCGTCGAGCGCTGAAGTCGCTTCGTCCATCACCAAGAGCTTCGGCTGACGTAGCAGTGCACGCGCGATCGCGATACGCTGCTGCTGCCCTCCGCTCAACTGTACGCCATCGTCGCCGATAGGCGCGTTGTAGCCGAGTGGAAGCTCCATAGCAAACTCATCAACATGGGCGAGCTGTGCTGCCTTCAGAACCTGTTCGTCGGTTGCATCCGGTTTGGAGATACGGATGTTTCCGGCGATAGTTCCATCAAATAGCTGCACTTTCTGTCCAACCGCACTCATGTAGTTACGACGGTAGGCATACTGATCGATGTCGCGTAGATTCACGCCACCGACGCTGATCGAGCCATGTGATACGTCGTCTTGGCGCTGCAATAGCATGGCCAGTGTCGACTTACCACTACCCGACTTGCCGACGAAGGCAACAGTCGAGTATGGCTCGATCTCCAGTGATATATCCTGAAGGGCGCGCTTTGTCTCGTCGTCTGTGACGTAGTCGTAGCTAGCCCCTCTAACAGAAATCGCTGGTGCTAAGTGACGTGGATCTACTGGGTCTGCGGATTGGACGACCGTTGGTTTCAGCTGAATCAAATCAACCAATTCCTTCAGCGCCACGCCTCCGCGCGCCCAGTACATCTGCAAATCAACAAATCTCCACAAGTTACCGTATAGCTGCTCGAGCCAGCTGATCATCAGTACAACTGCACCGAGATTGATCGACTGGTTTCTCGCAACCATCAAGGCAACCATGAGGTAGACCCCTACTCGCGACAGACTCAGCACATGTGACTGCATGCCGTAGCGCCGAGTCAGCTTCCACTGACGTCCAGCTTCAGTCATGTAGTACCTGTTGAGCTCACTTTGGTTCTGATCGCTCATCGTTGACTCGATACCGAGCTCCTTGATAGTGCGCCACTGATTCGTCAGCTGCGTGCCAAGTCGCTCGATGACACGTAGCTCTTCGCGCTGAGTCTCGTGCTCCTCACCGAGCAAACGCTCAGTCTTGAGGAGTGAAGCAGCATAGAAGAGCAGCGTTGCGAGCACGATCAGACCGAATTCCCAGCCAACAATCCACACGCCGATCCATACAAAGATGATGCGGAGCGTCATGGGTGTTGTCTGGAAGATCAGCTGATCGATGAGAGACTCAAACTTCTCGATGTTTTTGGCTACCTTGGATTCCTTCATCCCTGGGCCGTTATCGACGTGCCACCTCCACGATTGGATCAGCTCCTGTCTGTGGCCATAGGCCCACCAGACCGTCCACTGACGCCAGTTGAGGCATGAACGCGCATACATCATAGAAGCATTGAGCCTGTCAGCGATGATGAACACTGCAGCCGCCGTACACGCCATGACTGACAGTCTCTGCCAGTTCGGGTCGTCACTCACGAGTTCATTCGTGAGAAAGTACAGCGGTACCATTCGTAGTACGTACAAGAACTCGACGATCAGCATCCAGCCGATCGCCTTGATCGCAAGCGAGCGCATGTGCAGCGCTTCCTCGCGAATACTTCCGTCACGCATCATCAGACCCCAGAGGGATCTGAATCGCTTGAACATGGGTCTCATGTTTTCCTCATCTCCTAGGTTTCGAAAGGATGGACACGATAACCTCCTTCGGATAAATCATCCGAAAAAGGTGACGTGTGACAATGAGGTTTTTCTTCTTACTAAAGTGCTAGTTTAGGTTATTTACGTGTTTCGACGATGTTATGAGGTGACATAACGCGGGTCACTGCGCGTAGGCCAAACATAAGTGGGAGAATAGTTTCTCGTGACAGCATGTCGCAGTTCCTTTCTGTTGCGTTATATACTGATATTCTCATAATAACATACATAAGCTATTATGTCAAATAACATAAGCGTTTGCTATACTCATAGTATGATCATCACGCCTCTAGAAATACTAGGCGTCGTCGGAATGGCGCTTATTCTTTTTGCTTTTTATCGAGTGAACTCTGGCAAATGGACGAACAAATCACTATGGTACGAGTTAGATAATCTGTTTGGAGCGGGTCTATTATGTGTGTATAGCTGGCAAAA
Organism: uncultured Candidatus Saccharibacteria bacterium; assembly: GCA_937919305.1. Lineage (GTDB taxonomy): Bacteria > Patescibacteriota > Saccharimonadia > Saccharimonadales > Saccharimonadaceae > CALFQW01. The sequence goes on along the minus strand of CALFQW010000069.1, from coordinate 6,663 downwards.
GACTGCGTATGCGGTTTTAGCTCTCAACGCGATATGGCTTATAGTTGCGCTCATCGGTTTGCGTAGCATATACGATAGACATCCGCGACTGAAAAAAGCCGTATCAAAGACAAAACGTTAGCAATATGTCACCGATGATCGCGGTGCTATGATGGGCATACTATGACGGATGAGGGTACTGGCGAGAGACGTGAAGTTGTTGTCGATGATCCTGGAAGAGGTGCTATCGATAGATTTCGGTATTTTGTCTATATGCTCGCAGAGGAGCCGGGTGAAGTTGACGGTGTTTTATCTGTAGGTGAATATCAGCTTGACTGTGGCCTGACCCTGCAGGTTGCTGAGAATAAGGCAACTCAGCAGGGAGAGCATTATCATGATTTCTCGATGACTGTTCGTCTAGACGATGATCAGTATGAAACGATATTTGTCTCAATAGAAGGTGGCATCTCTTATGACGGGAGTCCTGAACTGTGGGATGATCCCCATGTTGCACCAGATGAGAGTGCCGCTACTGTTGCACGCTTTCTAGAAAAGTACGGTATCAGTGACCTTGCAGAGCAAATAGAAGAGCAATGGTGGGAGAGCTTGCAGCCGCGGGAGCGGATAGAACAATGGGCTCAGCATATCGCTAGCCACTGGGCTGGCCCATTTTATGACTCTATACGTTCGGGCGAGATCCAGCTAGAGGGAAACAGACAGCTTGTCGCACTTTTCGCTAGTGATGGAGATACGCGTGAGGGTGAGAGCGAGGCTTTTTCTTATGTACTGATGGTTGTAGAAGATTATGATTACAATTCTCCGCTCGAAATATTGACGATGAGTCATGAAGGCGATAGCGTAACATACGCTACGAAGAAGCCCGGAGACCGTAGAGATGAATACGAAGAGTCTTCACCGCCGCTGGATCAGCTAGCAGTCGTTCCGTTTTTGGATCAAAAACATGGTATAACACAGCGCGTTAGAGCACTCGATAAAAAATACGAGCCCTTCTGGTCGATGATGGATCTCAGGCGTAGTGTTTCGCGTGTAGCTAATAGTAACGAAATACCTAAGCTTGAGCAGGGTGATCAGGCAGAAATTGAAAACGTTGAGATGATGGGTGATCTTGTTGAAACGATTGTTCGTAAGCTCACTCTTGCCTGTAAAGTCGGTCAGTCGAAATCGGTCATGTTTGGTCTCGAGAATGGGCTCATACTAAAGGCATTTATCAATAGGGGCGAAGAACTGCTGAGCGATGATCCACGCGAGTATATCGCAGCGTTAGACGTCGTAAAAGGTAATCAGAGCATTGAAGGGGTATATGTCGCAGATAATGATAGGAGACCTAGGTATGACATCAACGAGGGCGAAGTCGTAGGCGAAGACATGTCAGATAGAGAATTGGTAAAGACGGTCGGAGAATTCATCGATCGATATCATTTGCTGGATCTGGCTGAACTGGTCGAGGAGCGTGTTATATTAGAAACAAAGGGGGAGCATGAATAAAGTCGCAAGTTATCTGCAGAGTCATTTGTCGGGAGAGGTGGTAGTCAATGAGTCTGTGTTGCGGCATTTTTCTACCGATGCAAGTGTCTTGAGTATCAAGCCACAGCTAGTTGTATACCCCCGCACTACAAACGACATCAGAAAGGTCGCCAGGTTTGCGTGGCAGCTCGCGGAGCGCGGGCATGGACTATCGGTGACTGCTAGAGGTAACGGCAGTGATATGACTGGTGCAAGTCTTGGCAACGGCATGATCGTAGCTATGGCGGCACACATGAACCGAATCCTTGAGATAGATACGAAACAAAAGCTCGTTAGACTACAGCCCGGTCTCAACTTTAAGTCACTCCAAGAAACCCTTAACACTCATGGACTATTTCTGCCGCCGCAACCTGAGTCGTATGATTACTCGACGGTAGGCGGTGCGATCGCAAATAATTCTCGCAGTCTACGCTCGTATGTTTACGGGTCGATGATGGACTGGGTGGATCAGCTCGAGGTCGTGCTTGCAAATGGCGAAGCCATCCAGACCGGTGCCTTGTCAAAGAAAGAAGTCAGCAAAAAACTTGGCCTGACAACTCTCGAAGGAGAACTATACAGGGCCGTCGATGCAGTGTTGAATGACGGCGATGAAGTGCTGAGTAGCTACTATGGATCAGTTCGATCAGCTGTCGATGCACTGGGTGTCGATCTGACGAGAGTGCAACAAAAAGGCGGCGGGCTTGATCTGACCTCACTGTTTATCGGCACACAAGGCATCTTCGGCATCGTTACCGAAGCGATCGTACGAGTGAGCGCATATCAACCAGATGCGTCTATGATCGTCGTCGGATTCCGCAGCATCGAAGATGCATATGACGCGAGCCAAAAGATATCAAACCTCAATCCTAGTATGGTAGACGTCGTCGATGGCGACTTCTATGATTTTGCTGCAAAACATCACGGCTTTGAACTGCCGGACGAGCTGAAGATCGATGGTGGGACGCCAGCGGCAGTGCTGTTCATCGAGACGAACGAGCCATCAGACAAAAAGCGGAGTAAGTTCATCAAGAAAGCCACCAAAGCACTTGGTGAATATAGCGAAGCAATAGTGAGCAGTGATGACTTCGATGAGCGCGAGAAGTTATGGTCATACAGGCAGGTCACTGCACTGATGGCGAACTACACTCAGGGCGGTAAGGCGGCCACAACTGCAGTCAGCTCAGTGAGCGTTCCGAGCGAAACACTGCACCAGTTCATCAGCAGTACAAAAGAACTTGCGACAAAGCATAGAGTCGAGATATCTGTCTGGGCGCATATGCAAAGTGGTATCGTGAAGCTCTTGCCGCAGTTTGATCTCAGCAAGCTCGGTGATCGTCAACGACTACTCAAGTTCCTCGATGAATACTACGGTAGTGTCGTAAAGCTACAGGGAAGCATATGTGCAGAAGGAAACGCAGGTCGTTTGCAAGCGCCATACATGAAGAAGCAGATACCGACCGAAGCACTAGAGCTATTTGCTCAGATCAAAAAAGCATGTGATCCACACAACATATTGAATACCGGCACGCTGGTAGACGTCGATAGCAAGAAGCTCGTCGACAACCTTCGAAAAGATTTTTCACTCGATCACTTCGCAGACTATATGCCGCGACTATAGAGCAGATCTGCTCAACACTATACTCACGAATACAGGTATTACTAGCAGGGAAACAATAGTACTGATCATGACAGTGATCGCTATCTTTTGAGGTTGCATACGGAGCAGAGAAACATAAGTTATCGTGTTTGCTGCCATCGGTACTACCGATAGTAACAACATGACAGTGTGAGCGGTTGTATTTAGAAGACCGAGATAGTAATAGTCGATGAAAACTATTGCGCCAACGAACACGGGGTACGCGATGAACTTCGCGCTGAGCGCCAGTGAAGTAAACGTTCCGTCGAAGTGTTTCTTCGCTGCAGTCGCGAGCACGATGCCGATTATCATCATCCCAAGTATCACGAAAGCACCGTTTACGTAGGTAAATATGTCTCTTATTTCAGGGCTGATCGTGATCCCGGACCAGTTCACAAAAAGACCTGCCGCAAATGCATAGAGCATAGGAAGCTTCAGTGTTTTGATGAGAGCGTCACGACTCGTTACCTTACCTCTGGCGAGTATGTAGTAGCTCCTCGTGCTTTCATATAGTATTCCGCCCATTAGGCAAAAAACTGCTATTCCTAGCGCTGGCTGTCCTAGCAAGAGCAAGATCAGTGGTAGTCCAAAATACCCCGTATTACCCGAGCCAGCCGCCGCACTCAAGATGTTCGTATCATGACCGCGAAGAAATTTGCTCCCGATTGCGAAATACGTGAGCGACAAAAGTACCGCAATACCGAAGAAAATGACCGGCAGCAAGTAGTAGCTCGGTAGGATGTTCATCGTAGCAACGCTATAGAAGGTGACTGCTGGTGCGATGAAGTAGATCAAAAGGCCGGCGATTGTTTCGTGACGTATGGTCAGGAATCTCCCTGCCAAGTAGCCAAAGCCGACGAGCGAGTATAGCGGTAATAATTTGGTGATCAGCGGCAATATGTCTAGCATTGCTACTGAGTATAAACTGTTATGGATATATAAAAAGTAATTTCAGGTTATGTGTCACCGAGAGAGCCTCATGTGTCGTGAGGCTCTCTCGGTAACGAGGGATATGCACTTACAGGGGTTGCCTGTTAGGCATTTGGTCTACCGGGCGGCGGTTCCTTCTGTGTAGTCGGCGTCGTGACCCTTCACCCAGGCCATGAGCTTGCGCAGCTCGCGGCCGGTGGCTTCGATCGGGTGCTGCTCGGCCTTCGCTCGGAAGCCCTTGAACTCCGGCGAGCCAGCCTCGTAGTCGGCGATGAAGCGCTCGGCGAACGAGCCATCCCGAACTTCGTCGAGTATCATCTCCATGTTCGACTTCACGTCGGGGGTGATGATGCGGGGGCCGGAGACGTAATCGCCGAACTCTGCAGTGTCCGATACCGACCAGCGCTGCTTGGCGATGCCGCCCTCATACATGAGGTCGACGATCAGCTTCAGTTCGTGGAGGCACTCGAAGTACGCGACCTCGGGTTGGTAGCCCGCTTCGGTCAGCACTTCGAAGCCGTACATGACGAGCTGACTCACACCGCCACACAGTACGGCTTGCTCACCGAACAGGTCCGTCTCGGTTTCCTCGGCGAATGTCGTCTCGATGCCTCCGGCGCGGAGCCCACCGATCGCCTTGGCATACGACAGGGCGAGTGGCCAAGCGTCACCGGACGAGTCTTGGTCTACTGCGATCAGGACGGGGACGCCTCGGCCGTCGCTGAACTCGCGGCGCACGAGGTGACCGGGCCCCTTCGGAGCGACCATGAACACATCGACACCTTCGGGTGGTTCGATGAAGCCGAACCTGATGTTAAAGCCGTGCCCGAAGACGAGCGCGTCGCCTGGGTCGAGGTTGGGCGCGATCTCGGCTCTGTAGAGCTTCTTCTGCACCTGGTCCGGCGCGAGGATGACGATGACGTCGGCCTCTTTCGTTGCTTCACCGGCTGTCTTGACGATCAGGCCGGCCTCATGAGCCTTGGCGCGAGAACTGCTCCCCTCCCTGAGGCCGACGATGACGTTGACTCCCGAGTCTCGGAGGTTCAGCGCGTGAGCGTGCCCCTGACTGCCGAAGCCGATGACGGCGACGGTCTTGTCCTTGATCAACGACGTCGAAGCATCGTCGTCGTAATACATCTCGGCCACTGGCGGCCCCTTTCGGTTGGTCCTAAAAGGACGTCCCAAACCCTCGTTGGGATAGATCTACTCTAGAATAATCCGCTTGCCTCAGCAAGCTTGAGCAAGATATAAGATAATACAAATATTTGGTGCGGATGAGAGGACTTGAACCTCCACGTTCTTGCGAACACTAGCACCTGAAGCTAGCGCGTCTACCAATTCCGCCACATCCGCGTAACGACTTACTTATCCTACCAAAACAAGCCCTGTAGTGGTAAGTATTGACAATAGTTATATAAAGTAGTATAATGAAAATATGAATGTGCTTTGGAACTTCTCTCGCAGGCTATTCGTATTGCTTGCAGCCATGATGATAGCCACATCCGGTCTGCTCGTCAGTAACGTTAGCGCCCAGCAGCCTGTCATCACTCGTGACGGTGCTCAACTAAAAAGAGACGGCAAGACATACACTTTTACTGGTGTGAACGCATACCAGCTCGCAACATACTGGCCTGTGAACGAAGGTTGTGGCGGTATGCTCGGCGATGCAGAAATGGATGCATTTTTTGCGTCTCTCCGACCAAATAGCGTTGTGCGATTTTGGGCTTTTCAAGATCAAGCGATCAACAAAAACACTGGCCAACGCGACTGGACTGCGATTGATCGTGTATTTCGAAGTGCTGAGAAAAACAACCAGTACGTACTACCCGTGATCGCAAACCACTACCCTGAGTGCGATGGTGGTGCCCTGAAAACCGATACATGGTATGAGGGTGGTTACACAACACCGTTCTCGCCTGATGGCAAGACAACAAGAGTCTCGTACCAAGCGTATATGCAAGAACTCGTTGGCCGCTATAAGGATTCGTCCGCTCTCGGTATGTGGAGCTTGATCAACGAGCCTGAGATGTCATGTGGCAAGACAGCACAACTTCGAAACTTCTTCGATACAGTCGGTGCTGAGCTGAAGTCCATTGATAACCGCCACTTACTTGAGATGGGTGTCATCGGGGGTAATCAGTGTAGTGTTGGTGGCAGCGGCTACACAACGATACTTGCGAGCTCACAGATCGATGTCGCTACATATCATGATTATCATTATGAAAACGTCGCATTGCCTACGGAGCCTACGGGCAGTAGCTTGGCTGATCGTATACGGCAGGCACGAGCAATTGGTAAGCCGATCATCGTAGGAGAAGCTGGTATATTTGCGAGCAAATCTGGTGCAGCTGGCTGTATGAGCCTAGAGCAGAGGAGCGGTATGTTCCAGCAGAAGATCCGTGCCGCGATAGATGCAGGTGCGAGTGGATATCTGCCATGGAACTGGGTCCAAACTGCTCCTGCTGGCTGTACGCATGACATCGAGCCTGGAGATCCTACTATGCAGACGCTTCGAACTATCGGCTTGCCAGGCGACCCAAATACTCCGACGAATAACGATGATGGTACGCCGAACAATCCTAATAACACTAACG
>CALFQW010000068.1 GCA_937919305.1 uncultured Candidatus Saccharibacteria bacterium | reverse complement strand
CCGACATGCTTACTGCAGTGCCTCGCCCACAAACTGAACCATCACTTCCACGCCGAGTGCAGCTACTTTATCTCCAAAAGCCTGCGAAACTGCAGTCTGGGCAGTAGTCTCACCACGCTGATTTCTCGGAAGACCGATGACGACGATGGACGGTCGTACTTCAGCCAGCAGCTCTCGCACCCGGGACATTTCGAGACTATCGACACTGATCGTACCGACAGTAAATGGCATCCTGACCTCAGAGTCAGCCTGGGCTACACCGATTCTTTTTTCGCCCACATCAAAAGCTAGAAAATGATGGACGTTCTTAGTCATTCTTGAGTTTGAACTTGATGACGATCTTTTCTGATTGATCTGGCGCTTTCGTTACCCAGAACGGCGAGAAGGTCGTCTCAACATCCTCTACCCCTTGGATTGCTTCGATCTCTTGCTGGATCTCGCCTGCGCGCTTACCGACAAGTTGCTGAGAGAGCTGATCTTCGTTGATATTCGGCCCTATCTGAGCGGTTGCCTGCGCCTTAACGCTGAAGCCGGATTCGGTAGATTCAAACTGTGAGAACCTCACGTCCTTGTCGCCGCTTTCATATATCTTTTGCTCTTTTTCACCAGCGATTTGTGATTTTGTTTCAGCGTCGAATACCCGTTTGAGGTCTGATCGAGATACTCCCACCAGACGATACGTGGTCTCAGCGGTCAATTTCGCAGTGGTCGCTTCCTGATCGACGCCTGGGCTACTCGTTGGCTCACCCGGCGATACTGTGTAGCTTTCATTGATGATTACGACACCTTCGTCAAATTCTTTACGTAGCTCAGCTTTGACCGCGTCGACTTTTTGCTCCTTGAGCTGGTCCTTTGCCTTGTCGACATCTGCCTGGGATACAACCGTTACTGTCTTGTCGGTTCCGCCGCTCGTGGGACTCGTGAAGCTAGCAGATAAGCCATCTGGTGCACCGCTTGCGGTCCCTGTGGCGCCATTGCTATTTGCGCCACTCTTGACAGCAGTTACAGCGCTACTTGCAGATCCAGGGCACAGGTTTGCTGGTTGACAATCAAACGAAAGTGTCGCAGCAGGCACAGTAACACTGCTGTCTGTGGCGTACTCGTTCCCACTGCTTGAGGCGAGAACCGTTCCCGCTGGGACCTCCACGCTACTGCGTGATGAGTTAGAAAAACGAATTGTACCTGATGCTTTCTCACCAACGTCTTTTTTACCAGTAGGAGTGAAGTTCGTAGTTGCTGCTTTTTTTATTTCTTTGACCTGAGGCTTGACAACACCTTGCTTGGCATCTAGCTTGCCGTCTGGCCGTAGTTGTAGCGTTTTATCGACATTCGCTATGTTCGTGTTCGCGGTGATAGATACTGTTGCTTTGCCGGCAAAGAATATCGCCCATATGAGGAACAGCAGAAACAATATACCGATACCGATACCGATAAAGAGTTTTTTGCGAAATGTATCGAAACTAGGGACTGCAATCCCTTTCTTTGGCTTGTTACGTGCGGCAACAGCTGCAGCGAGTGACTCGGGAGTCTTCGGCTTTTTCTCATCGGACTCGATGGAAGCCACAGTCTTGTTGAGTTCGCCGATTGAGAGATCCGAGCCGTTGATAACCTCTTCGGTGCCAGTATTTGAAATAGTCGTTATGACTTCAGGTTTAGATTGGAGGTTCTTTGCGACCGGTATCTGTGCTGCACCGGCGAGGCTCATGAGTGGTTGATTGCTAGTGATCAAAACAAGTCGCTTGCTACTACTCTTTGCGGCTCTCTGTAGTAGCTGCAGGCTCACCGTACTCTGTAACACGCCAACTCGCTTCGGGGGTACGAGTGCGATGATCGATGATTTTGATGACTTCACCTTGTCAATAATTGCAGTGATATCGTCTTCGATATCAAGATAGATAACGTCTTTTTTGGGATCGCTTTCGGTGGTCATGCTCTAAGTAATCGATTTAGTTTTTCTTTCACTGAGTCGGTGCTCGCGCTGCCTACTATGGTATCATAACCAACTCGCAACAACCCCATCGCGGTTATGTATGTGTGATCCAGGGAAGTCTTTGTTTTGTCGCTAATACCGATCACGTCGTCGGGTGATATATGTTGCACGGTTGGCGCTTTTGTAAACGGAAGTTCTTTATGCCAATCGGAGCCCTTGAGTGCTTCGACGAGCTTTTGTAAGCTAGAGCCTCCACCACACAGTAGTATCCTTGTTGGTAGATGATCGACTGACTCAAAATTACTCAAAGCAAGCTCAACGCCAGCGAGCCATACCTCAAGAGTCTTTTCGATCGATTTGTTCACCCCAGTTGCGACGGTCTTTTTGAGGTTCGCGTCATCGACGTTTACTTTGAGTTTTTCAGCGTCCGCGTAGCTGAGCTCCATGTCAGCGGCGATAGTTCTCGTAAAGCTACGTCCGCCTATAGCGAACATCTCTGTCCCCTCAACGCCACCGTCATTGACGACGGCAATGTCCGTTGTGCCACCACCGACATCTGTCAGAATCGCCGTAAATGCACTACTGGCATCGGTCCCGAGTACACTTCGAGATACGGCAAAAGGCTCGGCAGCAACAGCAAGCAAATCGAGATCAAGCTCACTCGCCACACGCTCGAGAGCACCTATGTGCACCATCGGCGCAAAGGCAGTGTAGATCTGGATAGCAACGTCTTTGCCCTGAAAACCGATTGGATTTGACACCTTATAGCCATCTATATGAATGCTGACAATCGCAGAGTTAACGAGCTTGACCTCGACATCCTCGTTACCGGTCTCTCCAGCAACTTGACGCTGTGCTTTCATCTGAGCGCGTTCTTGCACCTTCTCGATGATGAATTCCATCTCACTAACATCCAGTGACTTATCGGGCTGAGGACGTTTGTAACGGATAGTATTTGTCGTACCCTTTACGAGTTCACCTGCTATACCGATCACAGCTCTGCGACCCTGAACACCTGCCTGCTCCTCTGCTTGCGCAAGAGCTGCTTCACAGTTCTTTACGACGCCACCGATGTCTGAGATTGCACCACCGTGCATGTCGCTGAGATCTTGGCGTGAACGGCCTACTCCAATGATGGAGAGCTCATCTCCCTCAACACGGGCAACCAACGCCTTGACGAACTCTGTACCGATATCTAGACCAACAATGAAATCATCACCAGAGGTGTCTTTGCTCGGCAATTTTTCTCTTAACTTGTTTAGTTTTGTTCGTAACATAACTTGCTTCATTATATACCAGAAGTTGCTTATGGCTTACCTCTATTTGAGACTCGGGTGATCTCATAAGCGATGGGCTGTTGTTTTATTACTCATTTTATGATTTAATATTGTAAATTTTATGACTCATTCACCTGCTTCACCAGAACAAGGCCCACGACCAGAATTATCGCTAGACGATCTACTGCTGCTAAACGTCGCTGCAGCTCATGAACTCTATGCTGCTCTGCGCGGACGGTGTTCAGCAATCTACACCGAATCAACATATACATATGATCTCGACACCGATACTCGATACGAAGCACTCCTAAGTGTGCTATCTCAATTAGTGAATCGCGGATCAATGCTACGCCAAATCAGAGTGTCCACCGAAACGACGATCAGTACTCAAGATAGACTCGAACAGAGAGCAGATGAAGGCACAGGAGTAAGCCTCATGCTTGAGATTATGAGTAGAAATGCCGATCCAGCAACACTACTCATTGAACCACGGACTGACGGTGAATACGCCGTATTTGAAATAGCTCAGACAGATGAGTTACCCCTCCCTTCACCATATAACTTAACTGTACAGGACATGCGCACGGTACTAAGCATACTAGCGCCTGAGATTGTTGATGAGTCATTTCTGCTTGGCAGCGTAGGACACATACGACAACTCGATAGAGCGCTAGCGGATACCGCTCATCTCCCCATAGCGAGTGAGGTGTATAGCCCTGCTCAGCAAGACCTCATAGCAGAAGTAAGATCTGATGGCAGCAATCCGTGGTCTCTGCACCTTACTTCGCAGACACCGCTATTTGACAATGTTTATGCTACTACTGTCTTCCTAGCGCCAGATCAACCAGCCCCGGTCAAACTCTATCGCTCTGAGTCAACTGCCGATGATCGGCGAGTGGGACTATCTCGCGAAAATGTCAGCGCTTCGACTGCTCGTATGAAACAGTTGACTGCAGACCTTTCGCCGAGCCCTCATCTAGACTAGTACAGCCTTGATACGGCGTATGCCGGCAGAGCTCGACTCTTCTTTTTTGATCTTGAAGCGCTTGCCGTCTTCAGACAATTGCAAAGTATGTTCAACGTGCGGACCACCGCATATCTCAAAGCTAAATGGTCGTTCATCTGGATCAGAATCTGGGTCTTTCATGGAGTAGACTTTGACAGTATCGCCATATCGATCGCCGAATTGTCCGAGAGCGCCGAGAGGCCCCGTAGCTTCTTCGGTCGGGTACTCTGCAAAGCTAACCTTGAGATCTTTTGGGTAAAAGAATATGGAGGTACTACAGTTGGCATTGCTCCAATATCCATTTATGAGGATTTGTTGGTTGATAACATCTTCATTGGTCTAGGTGATAGTGACTTTTATGGAACTTGGCAACCATATTCTGAAAAATACCTAGCTGAAACTTTGAAACACGAGATGGGTCATGTTATAGGATTTGCTCATGACGAAGATCCTAACAGCCTCATGTATTTCCAGTCACAAGGCACAGAATATGGAATTGTTGAGAAAACATATACACTTACAGGGGACTACTCGTTATGGGTTCCGGCATTCACCAGCAGGGATGTAACTAATTTCAATTATCACGTAAGCACTGACAATGAGGGAGGAGTTAACGTGTATTTTGTTCCAGACTTGGAAACTGCAGAAGCGCAGTACAATGATTCCAAGCCAATTGATTCCTACCCTGGCTGTCTTGTTGAAGGCATAATGTCTACCGGCGCCCAATCTTGTAATGACGTTGAGATGGGCAGTGGTTTGTTCATCACGGTTCCACTTACAGATGAGACAGAAGGAACATTATCAGAAATTACAGTCAAGCTGCAGGAAAACTTTGACGGCGAACAAACGATTTCTAATGTTGCATCGTCACAGGAAGCTCCAATAATTCCTACATCGACTGAGATGGGAAAGTTTGAACTTTTGGAGATATCCGAGGTCGAAGTTGAGCATGGATCTGTGTTCTTAGATGGAACAAACTTCTTAGAAA